>JBGOWR010000121.1:0-3695 GCA_041478695.1 Thermoplasmata archaeon
ATCCTTGACTACCTTGTCAAGCGCCATGGACCGGCACCTCGATTCCTGTTCACATATTTAGCCAGAGCAGAATCGCCACGACGAGACCAAATATGACGATGGTTTCGGGTATGACCATCAACACCAGGCCCTTACCGAATAGTTTCTCGTTCTCGGCCATGGCACCGACCGCGGCCGCGCCGACATCCTTCTCGGCGAGACCTGCGCCCAATCCGGCCAGACCGACTGCGATTCCTGCTCCAATTGCTATCAGACCTGCCTCTAAGGCCATTTCTTTCACACCTCCGTCGTATATTTTCTCCTGATCCTCAGCGGATTGAACTTCGATCCGCCGCCTTCATAGAACTTCATGAAGAACTCAACGTACTGCAGCCTGATTCCCTGCAGTCCCGCTGATATTATCGCAAGAATGAATATCATCAGATGCCCGACTATGAAAACCAAGAGAGCCAAGACAATCATGATTCCGCCACCTGGGGCGATCATCTCTATTGAAATGGAGTTGAACGCCAGAGCGAGACCTGCCTTGGACATGCCAATCGCGGTGAGACGAGTGTAGGAAACGACATTGCTCATCAGTCCCGGCAGCTCAAGTATGAGCTTCGCTCCCTCCCCTTTCAGACCGATCACCATGCCAACAATCACGAGGCCTGCCCCAGCCAACATACGAAGGTCCGTCATGATCAGAGGCTTCCCGAGTATGAGGGCATCGACCATCAGGAGGAGCAAGAACGCGCCACCTGTGAGTATCAAGATCCAGCTGAACTTCTCGAGGAATGCATGCTTCAGCCCCCGTCTCATCGCGACGTTGGCGAAACCAAGGCCGAATGCGGTGAACAAATGGACGATGCCTATCCACACGCTGATATAAAGAAGAATCTTGACGTCGTGGAGCTTGCTGAACATACCTATTGGTATCGAGAACAACCCCAAGTCGATCTTATGAGGTATATCGATCCCGAGCAGGCTTGACCAGGTAAGCTCTCCGTAGGGACTTGGCGCAAAGTGCATGCCGAGGGCTTCCCCAAAGAGTATGAAGCCGAATATGAGCGTCATTATTCCACCAAAGAAAAGCGCGGTGGCAATCGTACGCCACTCGTCACTCTTGCACCTCCTCAAACCGACGTAGCCAAGAATCACAAAAGGTATGCCGTATCCGACATCGCCGACCATGAGACCGAAGAATATCGGAAAGAAGATGAATACCAAGGATGTCGGATCGATCTCGTTGTACCTAGGGGTCGAGACGAGTTCGACGAGATGGTTGAAAAGGTTCAGGGGACGGGGATTCGACTCCTTAGTAGGAACGTCTCCTAGTCCAATCTCCTCCGCGTCCTCTTCAGCATCCTTCCGACCCTTCACCTCAAGCAATTCAATATAGACCCCGTCGCCCACCTTCGCATTGAAATCTTCCCTCAACTTGTCAAGATTCTCTGAAGGGACCCAGGCATCAATGACGAACGAATGGGCGGTCGCGCCTGCCCTCAAAGGCATCTCAGCCTTCTCAACCTCTATGCTGAGTTCCTCATCGGACGCTAGAACGAATGCTGCGTGCTTTTCCCTGAGTTTCCCCAAGGTTGCCTGGACCTCCTCAAGACTCTTTCTGAGGATCGATTCTTCCTTCTGGATATTATTGAGGATTTCCACGGGCTTGCCTGTCCCCCGAGGGACGCTCACCTCGCTGAATCCGTACTGCATCAGGATCCGCTGCGCCTCATCGGCCTCGGACCGCTGGACGAACACCGCGATCAGCTTGCCATCCTGCGCCGTCAACGCCTCGAACTGATCGAGCGATTCCTGAAGAACGCCCGAAGGGTCCGTGCGGACATGCCCGACAAAGACGGTCAGGCTCCTGAAATCATGATAAAGTTCGAGGTCGAGAGGGAGAGAGGCAAATGGTCGAAGGTCCCTCTTCTGTTGATCCAGCTCGCTCAATCGCTCCTCGATCTTAGCTTTTGAGCCGACGACGTCCAATGTTTCGGAATCGAGCGAAACGATCGCCGAATCAATCTCTTTTCGGATTCGCTCAGCGGAGAGAGGCTCTGGAACCTTCGGCTCCTTGATATCTAGATCCTTCTCGATCGCTCTGAGCCTCAGCAGCCTCTCCGATGCTTTGGAGGCGACAGGAAGAGGAGAACCAAGAGTGAATCCTTCCTTGTCTGAAGGGAAATCGACCAAATGGACTACCCGCGACTCATACAAGAGATCGACGGTCCTTTCTAAATGGTCCTTGGAGCCTACGATAAGGACCTTAGCCATTTGTTCTGGGAGCAGCATCCAACGCCCTCACGAAATTATCTTTGAGATCGTCCCTGACCTTGTCGGCTCTGGTCGTGGCCTGAGTCCTTACCCTCAAGCCCTCGTCCTTCCCCCGGGCAAGGATTCCCTCTCTTTGAGAGGCGATCTTCGCCTTCTCCCTGGAAAGCGTCTGGTCGAACTCGGTTCTAAGCCTCTCTTCGCCCTCTTGAGTCGCTTTTATGGCCTGCCTTCGAGCTGCGGCAATGATCGCCTTTTGACTCTCCTGAGCCTCTTTTATGATTTGTTCGGCCTCTTCCTCAGCGCGCCTCACCTGAAGAAGTGTCTCGTCTCTGCCCATTGAATCCCCCCGGTTTGCGGCGTGTGTGGAACATACTTGACATATATATAATATTGGTCAATTATCAAGGATTTGATGAAGGGCCAGGAGGCGACATTCGAAATCCGCAAGAAGGAGAGAACGTAGCCCCGTTCCTTTATTCATCACAGACTCAATGTCCATTCTAGGAAAGGTTCCTGCAGGAGCCTCAACTAGTTTAGATGCTCAGTCGAAGTAACGCCTTACGACGACCTTGCTTTCATTGAGTATGTCCACCGAAAGTCCGTCGACGTACTCATCCTTGTATACGACCTCCTTGATGCCGGCGTTGACGATGATCTTCGAGCAGAGGACGCAAGGAAAGTTCGTAGTGTACATCGCGGCGTCCTTTATGCTAACGCCGAAATAGGCCGCTTGGATGACGGCGTTTTGCTCCGCGTGGACCCCCCGACACAGTTCGTGCCTGGTTCCAGACTCTATCTGGTTCTGCTTCCTTATGCAGCCGAGCTCCCCGCAGTGACTCAGGCCCTTCGGAGCCCCATTGTAACCTGTTGTCAACACCCTCTTCTCCTTCACTATGACGGCCCCCACCTGTCGCCTGAGGCAGGTCGATCTTGTGCCCACGAGTTCGGCCATTTTCATGAAGTAGGTGTCGTTGTCCGGTCTAGTCATGTTCCTATCTCGAACCCGCAACCAGGTATATGCAGTTTTTCATCGAGCGAAAATAGATCGCTAGACAGCCTTCTGGGTCCGACCAACATACCTATTTATAAGCAAAAGTCATTGAAAGGCGCGTGCCCGACAAAGACCCTCAGAGAAAAGGCTATATCCTTTTGCTAAAGGAGCTGCTCGTCGTCGGCGTCATCATCATCATAATCCTCGTCGCATTGTTCGCGTATAGCGGTCTTTGGCCGCCCGTCGTTGTTGTAGAATCTGGGAGCATGCAGCACAGCGATACCCAGAGCTCGATTGGCACGATAGACACGGGTGACATCGTTATCGTCCAGAAGGTGCAGGGCAGCCAGGACGTCGTCACTTATCTCGATGGCGTTTCGAATGGATACAAGACATACGGGGAATTTGGTGACGTGGTCATCTACAACAGATATGGGTTGACGGA
>JBGOWR010000158.1:0-3050 GCA_041478695.1 Thermoplasmata archaeon
ACCGATGGAACAGTTGTGGAAGGGCATTCGTCCGTTGACGAGTCTATGATCACTGGAGAGAGCATCCCCGTCGAGAAGGGGGATGGATCGAGCGTAATCGGTGGTACGACAAACAAGAATGGAATGCTGAGGATGAGAGCGACGAGGATAGGAAAGGACACGGCACTTTCCCAGATCGTTCGATTGGTCGAGGAGGCTCAAGGGTCTAGGGCCCCGATTCAAAGGGTCGCGGATCGCGTCTCCGCCTACTTCGTACCATCGGTCATGGCGATCGCCTTGGTCAGCTTCCTCGTATGGTATTTCATAGGTTATGATGCGTTCTCCATCGCCACGCCGAAGTTCATTTTCTCGCTGACCATATCCATTGCCGTGCTCGTCATCGCCTGTCCATGTGCGTTGGGACTTGCAACGCCGACAGCTATAATGGTTGGAACTGGAAAGGGCGCCGAGAACGGCATTCTCATCAAGAGCGGAGAGGCCCTCGAGGTGGCAGGGAAGACACAGGTGATCGTATTCGACAAGACCGGCACCTTGACCAAAGGAAAACCGGAAGTGACTAACATCATTGCATTCGGATTGGGCGAGGCGGATGTGGTGCGAATCGCCGCGATCGCTGAGAAAGGGTCCGAACATCCTCTGGGAGAGGCAATCGTCCGCAAAGCAAGGGATATGGACATCCACATCCCCGATGCGGAGGACTTTGAGACCTTACCAGGCAAGGGTGTGAGAGCAAGATACGAGAACAAGGAGATCCTGCTCGGCAACAGGAGACTGATGTCGGAAGGCAATGTTGATATCGGCACTATCGAAGACAGGATCAAGGATTTGGAGGGCGAGGGTAGAACGGTCATGGTCGTGGCCGTTGACAAGGTGTCGATAGGTATCCTCGGCGTCGCGGATGTTACTAAAGAGTCCTCAGTAGACGCTATCGCAGAGCTAAAGCAAATGGGAATACAGGTACTCATGCTCACAGGAGATAACTGGATGACCGCGAATGCCATCGCCGCTCAGCTGGGCATCGACAGAGTATTGGCCGAAGTGCTCCCGGAGGACAAGACTAAGGAGATCCAGAGACTCCAGCGGGAAGGGAAAATCGTCGCGATGGTCGGAGACGGAATAAACGACGCTCCAGCGCTTGCGCAGGCCGACATCGGGATAGCGATAGGAAGTGGAACTGACGTGGCTTTGGAGGCAGGTGGAATCGTGCTCATCAGGAACGACCTGAGGGACGTCGTGGCGGCGATTCAGCTCAGCAGGAAGACGATGTCGAAGATACGTCAGAATCTGTTCTGGGCGTTCGCATACAACGTCGCTGGTATTCCCATAGCGGCGGGAGTGCTCTATCCGTTCTCCGGAATACTCCTTGATCCCGTGATAGCTGCTGCGGCGATGGCGATGAGCTCGGTATCGGTCGTCTCGAACGCACTTCTATTGAAGAGATATGTTCCAGAAGTCAAGAAGAAGGGAGGTGAAGGTTGATGGCAAAGGATCTAATTTGCGGCATGGAGGTGGATGAGAAAAGCGCGAAATGGACTTCCGACCACAAAGGCAAGAAGTACTATTTCTGCGCACCAGGCTGCAAGAAGAAGTTTGACCAGGACCCTTCGAAGTATGTGAAGTGAGATTGGGACCGCTCGCTCATGGCTGGATCGAGTCACTCGGTCTCCGAACATACCAAGAACGGAGAACTAGTGCTTATGCTCAGACTTCTCTTTTGATTCCCGTTCGACCTTGTACTCTTTCGCTCTGCGGTCGACTTCCTGGTCCCTTGGAAGCATCTTCTTCCCGATGGCCAGAGCATCCATTCCAAGTTCGAAGAGAATGGGAGGTATCACAATCCCCTGACGCGTGATCGTCTCGGTCAACTTACCGGGGTTCATTATCTCCTTCGGATCAAGGGCGGTCCTTATCTGTTTCATGTACTTGGCCGCGTCCTTCCTGATCGTCTTCAGATTTGAGGCAAAGAATATGCCGAAGCCCAGAGGTCTCCCCTCATGCCTCAAAGCCACATCTCCGAACTTCTTGTTGAACGCCAGCGAAGCGATGCTCTTGAGGAGGCTTTCGGAATCGTATAGGTAGTATGGCATGAACATGACAGTGTTCCTGTCGGCCATGATGCCGATCACAGCGCCTTCCATCTTCATCTCGTCCATCAAGGAATATGTCTCTTCGGCCATGGAAGTGAACTTGGTCAAAGGAACAACTATCTCACCAGGAATGTGACCGAGTCCGATCTCCCTCGAGCGGAATTCGTAGGACCTCTCGTCCCACTCATGCTGCGCGACATCATCGGTCATCTTCTTGCCACCGTGCTTCTCCATGATCTTGTCGATGACTTCCTCCTCGTGCTGCACGCTGACTCGATCGCCTTCGAGCAAGAAACTGAGCATGCTTCCAACCTCGGGTGCGTGCTTTCCAGCTTTCCTTAGAAGATCATAATGTCGACCGTCGCCGAAGGATATGTGCATCGGGTCCACCCTCGATCTGCAGACTTCGAAAAGGGGGGCACCGATTGCCATGAGATTATCGTAAGAGTATGAAATGGGCCTCATGACCTCTGGCGCTGGAGTGAGTTTGAACGTGACCTTCGTGATGACTCCAAGAGTGCCTTCAGCTCCGGTCATCAGCCAGCTCAGATTGTATCCAGAGCTGTTGTCACAAACGCTGTTGAAACCGGTATCTATGACAGTTCCATCGGGCATCACAACCTCCATGCTCCGAACGTTGTTGCCTGCTGCACCGTACTTGTAGTTGCCGATCCCGATGCCTCCTGTAGATATCCATCCTGCAACGGTCGCGCTTGGGTAACTGCTCGGATACGAGCCGAGGAGGAGGCCTTTCGCAAGACAGGCTTCATACACTTGCTTCCAGGTTGCCCCCGCTTCCACGATGACGTAGAGGTTCTCAATGTCGATCTTAACGATCTTGTTCATCCCCCCGGTCATGTCGATTAGTATGCCACCAAAAGCTGGGATGCTCCCGCCCAACCCCCAGGATGAGCTTCCCCGGGGGGTGATCGGTATTCGTTCCTCGGCCGCGATTCTGATAAT
>JBGOWR010000194.1:0-2578 GCA_041478695.1 Thermoplasmata archaeon
GGCCGTCGTCAATGGCGGCGTCATTCTGGACCGGACCGCGTTCTATCCAGAGGGAGGAGGCCAGGAATGCGACTCCGGTACACTGGAAGGAAAGACAGTGAGGAAGATCGTCCGGAGCGGGAACATCATCGTACATTACCTGGAGGGGGAGACGCCTGTCATCGGATCGAAGTTGAAGGGGATGATCGACAGAGATAGAAGAATTCAACTCATGAGGCATCACACTGCCGCACACATCATAAACGGGATAGCGAGGAAAATGCTCGGAAACCATGTCTGGCAGGCAGGGGCGCACAAGGCGATGGACGAGGCCAGATTGGACATCACTCATTTCGAGAATCTAACACCGGATCAGAGAGATTTTCTGGAGAGAGAGGCCAACAGGATAGTGCTTGATGATCTGAGAGTGAACGTTCAATTCATGCCGAGGGACGAGGCGGAGAGGCTGTATGGATTTCGTTTATACCAGGGAGGCGCGGTGCCAGGCGGAACGATAAGGGTCGTTGTGGTCCCAGGTCTGGACGCCGAAGCGTGCGGCGGACTGCATTGCCGAAATACGAGCCAAGTGGGCCCGATAAGAATCCAACGTACGAGACGGATACAGGACGGCATAGTGAGAATCGAATTTTGCGCTGGCATGCCAACGATAGGCTCCATGCAAAAAGACAGAGGATGCATTGAGACTCTATCTTCGAGACTCAACGTGCCCTATGAAACAGCGGCATCAGAAGCTATAGTCTTCTTTGAGAGATGGAAGGAGCAGAAGAAAGATATCGAACGTCTGACTCTGAACCAGAACATGCAAGCCTCGGAGAACCTGCTCCGTGATGCGATCAAGTTTGATGATCTGAGGCTAGTGACCACGGAAGTGAAGGGCGCTGACGACCCATCCGCGATGTCGAAGATGTTGACAAACCATTCTGAGGTAGTCGCAATCGTTGGCGCCGTGGACGGCAAGAATCTCAGACTTTTCGTATCGAGAAGCTCCGACGTCGACCTCGATTGTAGGACCTTGCTGACGGAGATGATGGAGATCACGGGAGGCGGGGGCGGCGGCAAGAAGGAGTTCGCGCAGGGCGGTGGGGGAGACCCGTCCAAACTTCCCGAAGCTTTCAGGAAGGCGCCCGATATCCTAAGGACCCTTTTGAAAGGAAGCGGTTAGGAATATGACTGGGATTAAGGGGTTCGCGAAGAGAATTAAACGATACGCTAGTCGGCCAGAGGTCGAGTCAATCGCTAGGCGTTACTTCATTCTAGGCGCGTTCGATGGTGCGCTTACTATTCTCGGAGTCATTATTGGGGCTGCAGCTTCTGGAAACTTGGACACGAGACTTGTGATGAGCGCGGGAATCGGGGGCGGCATAGCCCTCTCGATATCTAGCACCGTCGGAGCGTACGAAGCGGAGAGAATAGAGGCAAAAGCGAACGGCAAGGAGACTGGGAGAAGGTCGATGAGCATGTGGCAGAATGGATATCAGAACGGTCAACGTATCAAAGCGTTGATTCCAGCTCTTGTCCACGGCGTCTCGCCACTCATAGCTGCCGCGGTGCCAGTCATTCCGTTCTTGATCTTCGATCCCAATACGGCCGCTGTCACTTCGGTGACAATCACGCTATCATTCCTGTTCCTCATGGGACTCTACCTGGGATCGGTAGCCAAGGAACGCATGATCTTCACAGGCATACGCTTCATGCTGATCGGTATCGTGACATCCGTACTGATCGTGTTATTGTTCGGCGGCTGACATCAAGAATGATCCAATCAGGCGGATGTATCGCCTCAAAGCCTTATGAGTGGGAATACTTGAGAATTCGGAAAATAGGGAGGAGTGATTCCTCACTGTCAAAAAGACTCTCTGGGCACTCCAGCACGATACAGAAACACTTAAATATGAACTTGCGTGTAGGGGAGATGCTCCACAAGAGTATGGAAGATCAATTCATTTGATCCTAATCGTCGGAGGTAGACGCTTGGTTGAAGCAGGCGAATCACAGAAAGAGGACTTTAGCTACATAGTCCGTCTTGCAAATACGGATCTCGACGGCAACAAAGGTACTGTCATTGCTCTCCAGAGTATCAAGGGGGTAGGGAACAGAGTTGCCGAGATTGTCGCCAAGAGGGCAAAAGTGAACAGACTGGATAAGATCGGCAATCTTCCCGAGGAAAAAATTGAGGAATTGGGCAAGCTACTTGCTGCTTATTCAGAATACGTTCCTGCTTGGGCAGTGAATCGGCAGAACGATGCAGAGACGGGTGCGGATATGCACCTCGTTGGCGTGGATATCGAGCTTTTCAAGAAGGATGACATCAACAAGATGAAGATGATTCGATGTTACAGGGGCATCAGGCACGAGCAGGGACAGAAGGTACGCGGGCAGCGCACGAGATCGAACGGCAGAACTGGACTCACCCTGGGCGTCAGCAGACAGAGACTTGCACAACAGGCTAAGGCCGAGGGCGGAGAAGCACCTTCAGCAGCTCCAGCTGAGAAGAAGACCGCAACGACTGAGAAGAAGACCGCAACGACTGAGAAGAAGACCGCAACGACTGAGAAGAAGACCGCACCCGCTGAGAAGA
>JBGOWR010000163.1:0-3000 GCA_041478695.1 Thermoplasmata archaeon
AAATGCGCTTTCTCACCTCTGAGATCCTTTCGAGATATCTCATCAACTCTGCGATATATCCAGCGATCTTGAATCCGAATGTCGTTGGGACCGCAAACTGACCGTGCGTCCGCCCGACCATGATCGTCCGCCGGTGCTTCTTCGCCATCCTGGATAAGGTCTTCAAGAGGGACTTGACATCTTCTTCGAGCATGTCGAGAGCGCTACGGATCTGGATCGCGGTGGCGGTATCGATGATGTCGTTCGATGTCGCACCAAGATGAACGTATTTCCCGGCCGTCCCCGACTGTTCGGAGAGGGCTCTCACCATCGCCATCACGTCATGCCTCGTCTTCTTCTCGATCTCCTTGACCCTCTCGAGCTTGACATGATCGAGATCCGCTTTCGAAGCGATTCTAGCGGCGTCAGCCTTTGTGATGGTTCCCATCTCAGCGTGGGCCCTGGCAAGAGCGGCCTCCACAAGCAGCTGGGTCCTCAACTTGTTCTCCTCGCTGAAAACCGCTTTCATCTCGTCTCGTCCGTATCGGTAGTCTAGGGGGCAGAGAAGCATTTCCTCACTTCCCTTAGATAAAAATCGTTGGACATTAAGGTTATGGTCCCAGAAATCGAATTCCCATCTTCAAGATAGAAGAAAAGAATTAAGAGGCTTTTCAGGGATATTGTCGTGGCGTTCGAATTGGAGTCTGACACCAAATGGGGTAGGATACCTCAGGAGATACTGGATTTCCTGAGAAGTGCTGGCGGACACTCGCTCGTTGTCAAAGGAGAAGCTGGAACCGGCAAGACGACGTTCGCCCTGCAGATAGTCGAGGAACTCGCGGACGAGCAGGCCGAGTACTATCTTTCTTCCAGAGTGTCGGACGAGGCCCTCTACCGTCAGTTCCCCTGGCTCAAAGACCGTGCAAGACGGAATAACATACTGAGAGCGGGGAAAAGCTTCTTGAGAGAGACCAAGCCCCCGCAGACGAAGACCGGAGAGCAGATACAGGCGGAGGCGAGACTGAAGGCCGCCAGGGAGCTTTTGAGAGCTCTGGCAAAATCGGAGAGCGTCTCTGGGATCGTCAGATCTGAGCTTCTGAAATTGGAGGGACAGATCGAGGCCGGAGACCTTGGGGGGGACGAGAGCGAGTACGGGTCTGGCGAGATCACCGACAACTCCATCGTCCTCGATCTGGGAGTGATGCTTCCAGAGCTTGAGCTCGCCTACGACCTTGCTGAGACGAATCTCCCGAAGAAAACCTTGGTCGTCATCGACAGTATGGACTCGTTGTCGGAGAAATACGGTATCCCGGCTTCTCGCATCGTGAACACTCTTCAGAAGGACCTTGTGGAGAACTCCGGGACGAACATCGTATATCTTCTCGAGACGTCCGGGCGCACCAGTATGGACTTCCTCGGAGATGGGGTCGTCGTTCTCCTCAGCGAGGAGAGGAACGGAAGGAGAATCAGGATGCTCGTCATCGAGAAGCTGAGAGGGTCACAGATAGAAAGATGGAGATACACTTTCACACTTGCCGACGGAAGGACAAGAGTGTTCAAGCCCACTTGGATCAAAATGCCGGAGACGATGAAGAGGCACGTCCCGGTTGACGATCCTGGGAAAGGGATGGTATCCACAGGAATCGGGAACCTGGACAGGGTAGTTGGAGGTCTACCCATTGGCGCATTGACCCTGATGGAGATTGGGGCTGATGTTCCGCAGGAGGTCGTCAGGTGCCTCGAACTATCATTGATATCGGACTTCCTCTTGAAGAGGCGTGGCGTTGTCTGGTATCCGTTGAACTCCTTGGACTACCCTGTTTTAGACAGGCAGATTTCGATGCTCGTCTCCAGAGAAGGTGCGGCGAAGGGAATGCGCGTCCTGGACGCTTCAGGGTCTGGAGACTCTCCGTACACGTTCGTCGCAACGATCGAAGGGAGCAGAGCATCTCACGATCTTAGATGGGATCCCTTGAAGTACATGCTGTCAGGGTCTTCCCGACCATACCTTTCCCTGTTGGGATACGACGCCTTGGAGGCGCGTTACGGACGGGACGTGTTGACCGATTCTTTCGGACACATCGATTCAGCTCGAAGGGATGGTCAAGTAGTCGTGGCGGAGGCGACGCAGGCCTCTGGCGTGGTGATACAGTTGGCTCACCATGCCCAAATGCATCTGAAGCTTGAGAGCATAGAAGGAGCGGTCGTGCTTTGCGGACAGAAGCCTTTCACACCCTATCACCACCTGGAGTTCGAGTTCGAGGAAGGAAGACCGAGCGCAAGACTGATCACGATGCTCTGAACGTCCCTCATTCTGATATCAGAATTGATACCCGCAGGATAAAGTCTTTAAGAATCAGCAGTCATCGAAACATTGCATGGAAGACACCACCAATCGGGAAGATGCTATTTCTAAGCTGATGGCCGACGATTACGCTGGAAAAATACTCAGCACGACCCACAAGAGACCGCTTTCGGTCCAGTATCTCAGCAAGATCTGCGGCATTCCAATCGCCGTCGCTTACAGAAGGGTCGGGAGAATGGAAGAGGTCGGCCTGTTGAAGTGCGTCAGACAAGAAGAGGTCTTCAGAGGAAAGAAGGTGAAGTATTATCAATGCGCCGTCAGGGTCCTGAAGTTCATTTTCGTGGAAGGGCGGTTCGGGATCGAGGTCGAATGGCTCCCCGAAGAGGAGTTCCTTGTCATGCCTGAACCGATAGGCGAAAAGGCCTAGAAATCCGGTCTTGACGACCAGCGCTCATGTCTTGGAAGATTTTAATATCCATCCATCCCTTCAATCCTCGATGAAGGGGGAAAATCGATAGACATTCTCAAGTCGTCCCAGCTCTTGACCGACGAATATGCGGTCAAGATTCTGGTTGCAACGGTGAGAACTCCGAGGTCCGCTCAGGAGATCTCCCAGAGGTTCGGCATCCCGATCGCGGCCTGCTATAGAAGGATAAGGGACCTGCAGAAGGTCGGTCTGGTCGAGTGCAAAGAACGGAGATTGTCCCGTGAAGGAA
>JBGOWR010000006.1:0-14025 GCA_041478695.1 Thermoplasmata archaeon
ATCGCGTAGAGAAGCACGACCATGGTGAGAAATATCGCGGATGAGACTCAATCAAAGTGGAGCATGTCTTCAATGGACATTTTGGATGGTGGGGCCGTCCGAATTTGAATCGGAGTCTCAGGCTCCCAAAGCCCGAAGGATGGACCAAGCTACCCCACGGCCCCATGCAGCAGGACAATGGTGCGGTCCTGAATAAGCATTGCCTTCGCACCGGTGGCATTCGTCATGTCCGCATCATTGTCAATCGATGCTAGCGGGACGCATACATTCAGAAGGGTTATTAACGCTTTCTGCCCTAACGCTGAACCAGATGAAAAGGGTCCTCGTCATCGCCGTCATTATTCTCCTTCTGAGCATACCCATTTCTGGATGTCTTTCTAGTTCTATAGTCGGTTTCACAGAATCAGACCTTGTCGTTCCAGAGGTACGATACGTCCAGAACGAACCACCTACACTCCCGACGCCTCTCTCCGGCAGCACGCCGACTTATAGCTACATAATGGATTGGACAGTCTCTGAGGTATTCGCGAGCTACGGCGGTGTTATGAACCTCTGGATAAACAATACCGGGCCCAGGGATATCTTCGTTTACGGCTACGGTCTCAAATGGATCAACACCACATCTATCTATTCCAGAGACTCTGAGGCTTATGTTCATCCAGATGAGAGGGTGGTCCTGGGCCTATTGGCGTTCCAGGGTCCCCTTCATGCGGGGCCGACTTTCTATTCGATATACCTGAAGATCGCAGTCCGAACGACGTCTGGAACGAGTTGGCATGATTATGGGACTGTGACGGCGGCCGACAGAATGATAGACGTGAGTGAACTGGTCCCATGGCGTGACCACACAACCGAGAAGAACTTGAAAGAGTACTACAACAAAGTGAATTCCAGGATCAACCTGACTGCGGTCAATGGCATTGCAGATATGATCCGATCCGCATTTCCGGGTACGTACAACATTCTTCAGATAGCCCAGGCTTTCGAATGGGTCTATTCGAACATCGAGTACAAGACGGATGCTGGAGTTGACTATTGGCAGAGTACTGATGAAACCCTCGCACGAAGGACAGGTGACTGTGAGGACCAAGCGATCCTGCTTGCCTCAATCATCATGGCGCTTGGGGGAAACGCTCGGGTCAACATAATCAGTGAGCATGCGTTTCCGACCGCATTCGTTCTGAAAAGTGGAATTGAATCCTATGAGCTCGGGTCGATCAGGTCGTCACTGTCGTCTTATTATGGAACAGCCCTTAATGTGTGTTTCCTGAACGACTCGATGGGATACTGGTTGGTCGTAGACACAACTGGATCTCCATATGCTGGTGGTCTTCCGACACTGTCTTCTCCTTCGAATCAAACGTCTTATGCGGGCATATCATTCGATTGGAGTTTCATCGACACAAACTGGTTGATCACCGTCGATGTCACGGGTGAGGTATCCACAGGCGGGGAGATCTTCTAGTCGCCCTCGATCATAGTATCACGGGGAGTTCTCTGAGAGTATCTCCCTGACCGCTGCTCTTATTGCCTCTGTGCTACTTAACCTCGGTTTCCAACCTAGACCCTCGAGTTTGTCGATGGACAATAGCATCTCTCTCACGTCTCCGATCCATCCCCTTCCGTTCATCACTCCCCCGGTCCAATTGTATCTCACGCTTTTGAGCCCGAGTTCCTGAACGACTATGTCGGCAATCTCTCTCACTTCAATCCTATCTCTCGAGCCGACGTTGAGTATCTCGACCTGCTTTCTCCCCTTCTCTGCCCCAAGGAGCATCCCATCAAGGCAGTCGATGATATGGATATACGATTTGCTGGTTCCAGGCTCAGCCCCGAGTATCTCCAGTTCTTTTGGGTTCTCCCTCAATTTGCGAACGAAATCGTGAAGCACATTGTGTGTACTCCTGGAGCCGACAACGTTGGCGAATCTGAAGATTACGGAGTTCAAGTCAAATGCGTGGCAATATGCCGAAAGGAGTGCCTCGCACCCGAGTTTCGATGCGCCGTACATAGAGATTGGGATGAGCGGGCCGTAGGTCTCGGTTGTGGGCATGACACTCGCCTCACCATATACCGTCGAAGTCGAGGGAAAGACGACGTCTTTCACGCCGGTTCTCTTGGCCGCTTCAAGCAGTCTGTATGTGACCTCTAGATTCTGTCGGAAATGCACGCTAGTGTCCGATATACCAATTCTCACGTCCGGATTTGCGGCGAAATGACAAAGCACTTCCACGTCCTTGAACGCTCCGTCAAGACTCATCGAGAGCAGGTCACCTTCGATCAATCTGAAATCAGGCCGCGAGATCGCTTTCTTGAGAAAGGCCCTCTTGCCGGCGCTGAAATCGTCTATGCCGACGACGACATTGTCGCAAGCCAATAGTCTGTCCGTCAAATGACTGCCAATGAATCCTCCGCATCCTGTGATGAGGATCCTTCTCCCCTTGAGTCTCATTTGATTCTCTCCACCTTCCCGGTGAGTGTCATCGCAAAGGCCCTTATCGCCCTTCCTCGGTGAGATATCGGGTTCTTCTCTTCTATTCCGATCTCGGCGAACGTCCGTGACTCGCCGTCTGGTACGAATATCGGGTCGAAGCCGAATCCTTGACTTCCCTTTTCCTCGGCGCTTATTCTTCCTTTTACCCCTTCCGTCACAATGATCTCCTTTCCGCCCTTGAGTAGGCAACCGATGCAGCAGCTGAAATGAGCCTTACGGTCATCGAGTTCGTCCATGAGCTTCAGAATGCCCCTGCATCCCAGGGTCTTGAAGGTATATGAGGAGTAAACACCGGGAAATCCTCCAAGCGAATCGATGAAAAGGCCGGAGTCGTCAATGATCACGTCCCTGATATTCCTTCTCTTGAGATCCTCCAAGCAGTATCGAACTACTTCCTCGAGAGTCTCCGCCTGGATCTCCTCACAGTCCTCGCCGGACTTGGTCACCTCTATTCCCAGACTGGAGAGCTCGTGTCTGAACTCTTTCAGCTTACCAGGATTGGAGGTCATGAGCGAGAGACTAATCATGTGTACCTCCCCCTGCCCTCTATGTCTTCAACCCTCTTCAACACCTCATCTGCCTTGTCGAAATGCATCCTGTAAGAATCGAGAACGATTTGGAAGGAATCGAAGATCTCCGAATGCGCGGACTGGAATGCCTCTTTGATAAGGTGCAGGTCGACGCCCATCTCCTCGATTTCCGCGTTCCTTCCCCCAAGGGACAGATCAATGAGCCAGATACTACCATCGCGGATTATCATGTTTGAAGTGGTCAGATCACCATGGACGATCCCATTTCTGTGGAGCATCGCAGTCAGCCTTCCAATCTCTCTGCAAATGGCCTCGATCGAGGTGGGGTTGTCCAATGCGAGGACATCCTTCACTCTTTCCCCTCGTATCTCTTCCATGACGATCTCAGCTTCCTCCAGGTCAATGTCATAGATGATCGGAGTTGGTACACCACAGCGCCTTGCGTCCTGGATTAGGCGGGCCTCGTTCTTGGTCCTTGAAGTCCTCAAGGCCAGGTCGAGCTGCGCGTGTCTGTATCTCTTTGGCACCCTGCTTTTCACTATTACTCTTCGCCCCATCCAAGTACCGATTCTTATCTCCGCCTCAGCGCCTCTCCTGACGATTTCCACGAGGCAAAAAGCTGTGTCCGGACTAAATAACTTTCTCATCGGGCAAGAATCTGGTCAAGATAATCATCATATCCCTCGACCGATCAGACAGATGCGCTAAAGAACGATCTTATCGAGTCGCTCAATCCGTTCGTTCCAATCGATTGAAAATCCTTCGGGAAAGCAGATTTTGTGATCGGCAGGAAGTATCTATCGTCCATCATCACTATTACGGCGCGATCATGTTCGCTTCGTATCGCTCTTCCAGCCGCCTGCAGCACCTTCGAGATCGTCGGGTAGACATTGACGTAGAGGTTCGCCTTCTTCCGTCCGAATCTTCTTTCCATCCGCTGTTTCATCACCTCCGCCATGGGTGATGGAGGGCTCATTGGGAAACCCACGATTATCACTGTCGAGAGTATGTTGTTCTTGAAGTCTACACCTTCCGAAAAAGATCCATTTATCGCGGCCATCAGCAAAACGTTCTTCTCCTCCTCAAGATTGGATAGAATAGCATTTCTCTCATTCCTTCCATATTCTCTTCTCTCGATTATGATCCGTTTCGGAATTCGCAATTCCTCCAGGAAGATTTTGGTCTTGGCCAAGAAATCATAGGATGGGAAGAATGCCGCTACGTTGCCTGGAGCAGATGAGCAGATCTCCAATATCCTCTTCGAGATATCTTCATAAGTGCCATCGGACCTTGTTCTGTATCTCGATGAGACACCTCCCACAGAAAGCAGGAGCCTATTCTTGTCAGGAAATGGAGATGTGTAATGGTGGCAGGCGTATCTCGTTCTCAGACCGAGGAGGTCGGCGAACATTTCTGGGGGATGGAGCGTCGCGCTCATAATCAGCCCGCATCTGATATCTTCAAAGACCGAACTTGATATCAATGCGGGTTCCACCAATCTCGAGATTATCCTCTTCGTTCTCTTGTCGCAGAACCTAACGCTAGCATCGCCGAACCTGCTCCAGAATCCAAGGAAGTCGATCAGCTGCCTGTTCTTGGCATATTCGTGACAATCCAGGGTGCGGATGAGTTCCTCTGCCAGCCCCCCTAGGTCGATGCCGCAGGAAGACGTGAGCCTTTCGTCCAAGTCCTTCGAGGAGAGATAGACCTCCTCATTTGGCCCCGAGGTCAGCTCTTTAAAGGTCGACATCAGTTCGGAGAGGTCACCCGAGAAGCTCTTCATCGAAGGGGACCGCATTCCGCTTCGGATGATCGTCTCGGTGAGCACCCCAGTATTGTTTTCCATTATCCTTCCAGGTAGGTTGTGTCCCTCGTCCACTATCAGGATCGTCTCAGACGCACGGCGATCTGTCCGGCCAATTAGGGACGACTCTACATTTCCGAACACTTGATTGTAGTCACAAATGACGATGTCGGCAGTCTTTAGAGATGAGATCGCGGCCATGTGCGGGCAGCAACCTGCCTTGAGACAAGTCCTAATGGATTCCTGAAAGTGAAGGGGACGCTGGAGGATCCGCTCGGACGCTTCCTTTGTCCTCCCTTGGAGGAAATAGCAATCGTCGGACTCTACGCAGGCCACTCTTCCCTGCTTTTTTCTGGATAGACACATGTCCTCTCTGCTGATCAGATCCACGACGCCTATCCGTCTCTTCTTCCAGATCCTCTTCAGTGTCTCGATTGCGATGCTGTGCTGGGACTGCCTTGAGGTTAGGAAGAATATGAATCCACCTTCATTCAGTGTCGTTTCCAGAGCTGCTGAAAGAGAGACTGCCGTCTTCCCCAGTCCAGTCGGGGCGTGCGCGAGAAGGTGGATTCTATTCGTGATACACTCTCTAGCGTTTTCTAGGAACTGGTCCTGACCGTTCCTTATTGTATCGTGAGGGAAAAGATTCGAGGTATCAGGAGAAGAGAATCGAAATTGACACTCTGAAGCTTCCATGACCACGCAATCTCAGTGCGGTCGAGCCATACTTTCTCACTAATAGTAATATAACCGGACGTGAGAAAGAAACTTAACTACGCCACTAGATGCCCCTCCGTTGCCCATGATCGAAAATGGTGGGGACAGCAAAGTCGGGCAGCGTTCTGCCGTCATAGCAGGGCTTCTGTTCCTCGCTACTCTGGTAGGCTATATCGCGCGCGCCAACATCTCGGTTGCCTTGCCGTTCGTTGCTGAAGACTTCGCATGGAATCCTCAGCAGCTTGGTGAGCTCGGAGGCATTCTTCTGGGAATATTCCTCGTCGGATATGGCATCTCGAATGTTCTGATCAGTCCGCTTGTGGATGTCTTCGGTCCCAGAAAGAGTCTGATGGTCGCGATCTTTGCCTGGTCCTTTTTCACATTCCTGACTGGGATTTTTGGCGTTTTCTACTGGATGTTCATAGTGTCCCGGCTATTCGTCGGACTCTCTCAAGGCATACTCTTCCCTAGTGCCAGCAAGGTGACACAAGCCTGGTTCCCGCCCTCGGCGAGATCCAGGATGAATTCTATCTATCTACTTTCAGGCTTCCTATCGAATCTCATGATTCCGCTGCTACTGATACCTTTGATACTGGTCACTAACTGGGAAACCATGTTCTTCGTTGTGGCCGCCGTTGGCTTCTTGCTGCTCATTCCTATATGGAGGCTTTTGAGCGATACTCCTGAAGAGCGGTCGATATCTAGACCTAAGTTAGGTATGCGCGACCTTATGTCGGAGACCAAAAGGAATCTTAGCGAGGCGATGAGGATCAGAGGTCTATGGATCATAACCTTTTCGTTCTTGTTCACGACTCTTGCTTGGTGGGGACTCTCCCTATGGCTTCCGACCTATCTCATCGAAGCAAGGGGATTCACGATGGATCAGGTCGTTTGGGGCGCCTCCCTTCCCTATCTCGGCGGCATCGCGGGTATGTTGATCGGGTCCTGGATCAGCGACAAATCCGGTAGAAGGATCGAGACGGCAGCCGTTTTCGCAATCGTCTGCGCCTTTTTCCTCATTATGCTGGTCATGACAACGACGTTTGAATCAGTTTTGCTCGTTCTCGCAATGGTATTCTTCTTCCTGGGGGTCATGGCGCCGACCGCCTTCACGCTCATCCAGGGAATCACGCCTCCGAGGCTGATGAGCAGTGCAACTGGAATCGTGAACGGTATCGCTAACGGAGGAGGGGTCCTGGGTCCGTTGCTCCTCGGGATGGCCGTTGCACTGACATCATCATACGATACCGGTCTCATCATCATGGCCGTTTTCCAAGTGCTCGCAGCGATTCTGTTGCTCTGTCTTCTTATCACTGGAAGGGCAAACCCCACTACTACTTAGAAAGCCTTAATCTCGTGGGGTTCTCTCTTATATTCGATATATATGAAATACAACATAACGGGAGACAACTTGCAGTTCGCCAACCTAGAGATCGCTCGGGCGAGACCATCTACGCCGAAGCGGGAAGTATGGCCTACATGACCGGCAATGTCTCTATGGACGCGAAGATGCGAGGAGGTCTCTTCAAAGGGTCAAAAGGAAGCTCATGGGCGAATCGTTCTTCCTGACCCATTTTGGCGCAGAAGGAGGACCGGGGATCATAGCCTTCGCCGGCAGGGTGCCAGGAAAGATCATGGCTCTGGACCTTCGCGGAGGAAAGCAGTTCATTCTCCAGAAGGATTCGTTCCTGTGCGCGGAGGACCAGATCGACTTCGACATCGCTTTCCAGAAGAAGCTCGGAGCAGCTCTCTTCGGAGGAGAAGGACTGATCCTGCAACGCATCTGGGGAGAGGGAACGGTGTTCATAAACGGGTGCGGGGACTTTGTGGAACTGAAC
Source organism: Thermoplasmata archaeon (assembly GCA_041478695.1). Classification (GTDB taxonomy): domain Archaea; phylum Thermoplasmatota; class Thermoplasmata; order Methanomassiliicoccales; family JACIVX01; genus JAJRAG01. Next base: position 7,384 of record JBGOWR010000006.1, read on the forward strand.
CTTCAGCCCGGTCAAATGGTCAAGGTCTCGACCTCTCACGCCATAGGATGGGAGACGAGCGTCGAATATGACATCCAATCGGTCGGCGGGGTGACCACAGCTTTCTTCGGGGGCGAAGGATTGTTCGTGACGACGCTCAGAGGGCCTGGGCGTGTGATCCTGCAATCATTGACCTTGTCCAAACTTGCGAATTCACTAATGCCCTTCCTGCCGAAGCAGGGCGGTTCCGGCTTGATAAGGATTGGTTGACATGATGTCCAAGGCCGTTGCGGCATCGCTCGCAATCATTGTCATCATTGCGGCGCTCGCGCTCATTTTCCTTCTCCTGATCAGTCTGCCGTTCATCCTCGCCGCGATAGCGTTGATCGTGCTGATCATAATCGTTGTCATATTCCTGTTCTTGGTCGTCGGAGTACTGCTTGGCATACCATTCTACTTCCTGAAGAAGGGGCCTAGATCGGAGCAAGGTAGATATGACCTGGGAGAAGTGAAATCGATCGAGGAGGACAAGAAGAAGTAGTTCGTTGAAGGCAAGCATTATCATTCCCCTAGACCTTCTCCAGTTCGTGGAAAAGGTACCCTTCGAATGTGGCTCTATCGACACTCTTCTTGGAGGAGGAGTAGAACCAGGCTGCATCACTCTACTCTACGGGGAGGCAGGCACTGGAAAAACGAACCTATGTCTGATATTAGCTCGCAACGTCGCAAGGAAAGGACTGAAGGTCGTATACGTTGACTCCGAAGGGGTATCTCTCGATAGACTGAGACAGATCTCGGGGGAGGACTTCGATATGCTGGTCAGGAACATACTCCTCAGCGAGGTCCACAGCTTCGATGAACAAGAGAAGATGGTCGATAGGGCGATCAAGCTGGCAGAGGGCAATCCTGAGGTCGGTTTGATCGCCGTGGACTCAATGACGATGTACTACAGATTGACTAGTAGGGAGGAGGAAAGGTCGGAGAGAAAATCGATCGCCAATCAGACCGTCAAGCTCTTGGGCGTAGCGAGGAAGATGGGGATTCCAGTGATAGTCACCTCTCAGGTCTATACGGACATCGACAAAGGGACATTCGAGGCGCTGGGCGGTCATGCTCTTCACCACAATGCCAAGTCGATTCTCAAGCTCGAAAAGGTCTCACCAGGGAAGAGGAGGATGGTGTTGATGAAGCATCGCCATATTGCCGAAGGCAAGACAGCCCTCTTCGACCTGACCAACGAAGGTCTCTCCTGTCGTTCTTGATCACGTCGCCCTTCCTACCGCAAAGTCTGCAAATGAACTGAGCAACTCCCTTTCCTTGCTTTTGTCCAAGGATTTCAGGCAGATCTTTGCTTTGTCCGAGTAATCTAGCGCTATTCTGGTAGCGTAGTCAACGCTTCCTAGATCTTTCAAGGCTTCTATCGCACGAGCTATCTGGTCCTGTGTGGCATTCTGATTCCCTAGGGCTGAAAGCAACGCCTCTCCTCTCTTCTTGTTTCCTCGCCTTGCCAGCTGCGTCAAGGCATGGACGATTATCAGCGTGCGCTTGCCGTTCCTTATGTCGCTCCCGACCGGCTTTCCAAGGGTCTTTTCGTCGCCCGTTATGCCCAAGACATCATCCCAAATCTGGAATGCGATTCCTAGCAATCGTCCATACTCTCTCATGCTCCTGATCTGAGATTCCGTGCCGCAGGCCACGATCGCACCGCCTTCAGCAGCGCAGGAGAACAAGACAGCTGTCTTCTTCTCCACCATCTCAAGATACTCTTCTGGGCTCACCTTCTCCGCCTTTTCGAAGTCGAAGTCCATCTGCTGCCCCTCCGCTATGAACCACACAGTGGTCGAAGTGAGTCTGATGAGGCGATTTACGTTGACTGGGGAGGTCTTGATCTCCGATATGACCTCGAACCCTCTTGCGAACATCGCGTCCCCTGCGATGATGGCCGTTGGAACGTCAAAAAGGACGTGCACGGCTGGTCGTCCTCTTCTCACTGGATCCTGGTCTATGACATCGTCGTGTACGAGTGTGAAATTATGAATGATCTCCAAAGCGCATCCGAACGGAATGGCTCTCTTCCCTTGCATTCTGATAGCTTGTGCGACGACGTATGCCAGAATCGGTCTGAGCCTTTTTCCACCTGCCTCTGGATAGTGTCTGACCGCCTTCATCAATTTCTCAGGTTGCCCTTGTTCCAGATATGAAAAGAGACTTCTATCTACGATCTTGGCGATCCTCTGCAATTCCTTCTCGACATTCATAACAACTCCTCACTTCGAAATTCCATCGATCCAGTCTTTGACCGCACCTGTGATTATGTAATCTCTCTTTCCAAGTTCGTCAACAGACTTCGATCCTGTAAGGAACATGGCGACCTTGAACTCCTCGAGCATCAGAACGAGCTTTTCTTCAACCCTCTTCGGCGATTCCAGAGCCTCTTTGAGCACTGATCTCGCTGTCCCTCCACATTTGGCTCCCAAGACCAATCCTTTTGCCATCTGAACGCCGTCTGTGATCCCGCCGCTGGCGATCAAAGGCAATCCTACGTTAGCCCAGATAACACAGACAGGAGACGGAATCCCCCAGTCTCTCAACGTCCTTCCGAGCGTGACGCCCCTTGGATCTCCCATCCTTTTTGATCTGTACATCTCGATGGCGGAGAAGCTCGTACCTCCTGTGCCCGACACGTCGATGCCTCGTATCCCAGTGCCTTTGAGCCTCGTTGCGACTCCCTTAGAGATTCCCGCGCCCGTCTCTTTCACCAATATCGGGAACTCCTTTGCGATTTCTCTTATCGCGTTCAGACATCCACTTGCGTTCGCGTCACCTTCTGACTGGACCATCTCTTGAAGGAAGTTGAGATGGATCCCGAGCAGATCGGCGTCCACCATGTCGACGGCCCTCTTCAGTTCAGCTTTTGACATCGGCTCCTTGCCCTTTTGCTTGACAAGCTGGGGTGCGCCGACATTTCCTATCTTGAGAGGTATGTCATAGTCTTTCATCACCGAGTAGCTTGTCTCTTCACTGCTCTCAAGGGCCGCCCGCTGGCTTCCGATCCCCATGCCTATTCGAAGGTTCTGACAAGCCTCTGAGATGTTCCTATTGATCTTCTCCGCTTTAGAATATCCACCAGTGATAGCAGTTACAATTAACGGGAAGGCCAGCTTCTTCCCGAATATCGTGGTCGACGTGTCGATGTCATCAACGTTCAATTCCGGAAGGGAATCATGGATCAGTTTGATATCGTCCCAGTAGTTGTGAATGGAGGAGATCGGTTCCTCCAAGGTCACGTCGATGTGATCTGCCTTGCGCCTTTCGATCTTCTTCATTTTCTCATCATCCAATGACTCGAGAGCCCTTCACTTTCTTGCCTCTCAACGCCGCCTCCAATCTGCCTTTGACGTTGCCGTTCAGTACTATGCACGTGCTGCAATTTGAAGACATCTTCAACATACGTTCGATCTTTCCGTGAATGCTACCCGTCACATCGACATACTTCGATTGTCTGGGCAGCAGACCTAGTACGGATTCGTCCACTTCCTCGATCAGCCTTGCTTTTGGATCATGATTCGGATCAGAGGAGAAGACACCGTCCACGTCCGTGCAGAATATTACGCTTTCGGGATCGAAATGCTCCGCCAGCTTCTCCATTAGCTGATCGCCTGAACATATTCCGAATCTTCTAGATTGGTCAAGGGCAACGTCTCCAAAAGTGACTGGGGTCAACCCGAAATCCAGATACTTCTCGAACGTCTGCAATTCAAGATGTACGATCTCTCCGTCCTTGAGCAGCACAGTCACGCTCGGAGGTATCGAAACCGCACCGATACCTTTGGCCGTCAGCTCTCTCATGACCTTGAAGTTCAATTCCCGCACGTCCTGCATCACTCTTCCAAGTCCTGCCATCTGTCGATTGTCCAGGAAACCATGTTGCAGCTGGTATCTTTCTGCGAGTACGTGGCCATACGATCCTGCGCCGTGGACCAAGATCACCTGTTTCCCCGCCCTCGCTATCTCTCCAGCGAGTCTAGAAACATTCTCCTTTCTGAAGGTCCTGAGCTGAGACTTGTCGGTTATGACGCTCCCGCCCAGCTTTACCAGGATCATATCGATCGGTTGAAAATGCGGTGGAGCATATAAAAAAGTTCTCTGATTATTAAGTGAGCCATTTTCGAAGCGGTGACAACCGTCCTGGTGGAACATCCATATGATTCATGGCTCCCGAGCATTTGTCCGGCGCGTCAAGTTTGGTCGAACAATCATTACCCGATCTTCGCACCGCACTTCCTGCAAAACGCATCCGCCGAGTCCACTTCAAATGCACATGAGGGGCATTTCGGCACTCTTACTATCTTGGCGCCGCATTTTCTGCAGAAACTGTCGTTTTCGTCGACAGGCTGGTGACAGCTTCCGCACTGGGACCGCACGGATCTTTTCGACAACTCCTTCGGTTCGTCGATTCTTGATTCTGGAGCTCTTGTCGGCTCAGTTTGCGGGGCGATATTCTGTCCCTCTGCGATTTTCTTTGCTTTCAATGCATTCTTCAAAGCCTCGGTGTACTCGGTCCTGCCATAGCAGTTCTTCGCAGTCGTCAGAGTCTTTTCCGCCTCAGCGATGTCGACTCCTTCCTTCGACGTTGTGTCTATGCACATCCTAGCTGTCTCTATCATGAACTTAGACTCAAGGTAATTCTGTGGTAACTTCTTGATATCCTTCAGTGGAGGGTTCTGCTCTGTGACCGGTTCCTCCACAGGACTTGAGGAAAGTTCTTCGGGTGAGTCCATTTTTGCTTCTGTTTTGCACTGTCTCAGGATGGAACGTGCTTCCTCCGCCAGCTCCTTGCACATCAAATACTCCCGGCGTTGGTAGGCCGCCTTCGCTTTGACCAGCAATTGATCCGCTTCTCTGGTGTTGCGCCCCTGGTCTTTCAGGGCCTCAGAGACCGCTTGTGTGGTCATCATCGCGTTGTATGCATCGTCCTGCACCAAAACCACGTCGACCTTGTTCTTCCTTCTTGATTTCATGTACCTCAGCTCTAAATAGACTACTATCGCCAGGACCGCCGTTCCAACGGCAACGATGGCTATTGTCGAGTCGAACGGAAGAGCCATTAGCGGCACCGACTTATAATTTCGTTACCGCCAATCCCTCTTAAGAATCTTGTTATTCGACTGAGACTTCGTGATAACGCTGGCGAATCAATTTCTCATCTTTTGCTTGTGTGAACACGATGGTCTGCGCGTCAGAGCTTTCGTAAGAAGTGAGAGGGAGAATGGCTGACAGCGATCCAAGCTTCCCGTGGGCTCGCGCACCACAGTACCACAGAGAACGTGGGCGGGCTTAACTGCCGGGTTCGAATGAGACCGGGTGTATCCCCGCCGCTATGGCCGTCATACCATTCGCGTATCTCGCCCAAAGTGGATGCTTCTATTTATAAATTGCCCTGTGCATCCCACGCTTGATGAAAGCCTCCTCTGGATCGGGGGTCGACAGCTGATCCAGCGATGGTCACGATTTCCTGTTCCTCGACAATGATGGAGTCCTTCTCAATGAATGCGAGTTCCTGAGTGCTGAAGGCTCTTGGGTCTATGGTCGCGATCAGAATACCTTTTCTCACGATCACCGTTTCATAGAGAAAGTTCAACAACTTGAGCATCTTACCGAAATCGTTTTGCATTACCAAGTACTCCAACCCATCCAGTACTGCGACGGGTTTAGCGCTTCCTTCGTAGAATCTGACCAGGTTGTCGGTCAGTACGCCGACGTTCTGTGGACTGATGTTCCTCGTGCCAACGCTGTTTGACAGCCAAAACACTATCTCCTCTGGAATGCCAAAATCCTCTTTCAATTGTTCTGGGTGGACCCTTGATACGCATAGCGTCGTGTATCCGGCACTCGCGAAGTCATCAATGAGATGGTACATCCTGTCGGGTCTTCTGGCCTTGAAAATATAGGACCCGCCAGGTCTTAGATCTACTGGCACTTCTTCCCACCTCTTTGCCCCATCTGTCCCGCAAAGATCATTCAGCTGTCCTATTCAACTAATCGCTCCTGAGACTTAATCCCTTTGGTGCATATCCTGGGTCACAGCCACAAAATGATAACCAGAGCAATAACGGATCCACTGGCCATCGAGGTCACGTTGTTGCCTAGCTTGGAGACGAGCCTCCTTCGCTCAAGCGTCGCTCCGATGAAGCTATCGATTGTGCAGCCGAGGAAACCAATTGATATCGGAATGAGGATCCTGAGGTCAATTGGCTGAGCGGGCAAGATTATCAACCATCCCAGAATTGACGAGAGAATGGAAGCGGATAAGGCCGAGGATGTTCCGAGCACGGATACACCTCCGTCGGATCCGGCCTCGACTCGCTCGTATGTAGTGATCAGGCGCGTGCGTGGGCTGAGGACCCCGAGTTCGCTCGCTGTGGTGTCTGCGGCCGCGACGCTTATCGCGGAAAGGTAGACAAGGCTAGATCCTAGATCAGCTTGGGATCCTGATAGCCATGATGCCACAGCGATAATGGCGGGGATCAGACCGTTAGCCAAGACGTTCCTGTGGGTCCTCTCTCCTTTCTTGCCTTCTTGAAGCCCTTTCTTTATTTTCGTCTGTAGCTTGTATCTCGTGACGGCGAACGCCAGAAGCACGAACACGATGAGTAGAACGAG
>JBGOWR010000064.1:0-5080 GCA_041478695.1 Thermoplasmata archaeon
ATCCTTTTCAGCTCTCCTAGCCTCACTTCAGACACGATACGATGATCATCTCGGTTGCCGACATCACGAAATGGATGATCGTTCTCATTGAGCAGAATTCCGCCCAACACTCCATTGCTCCCAGGATGATCTGGGTGCTCGAAGTGTGGTCCTAGAAGGTAAAGCGCACCATCGCCGTACTCCTTTCTAAGCGCCGCTGGTCTGCCTATCAATGTCTCGCGAGCTATTGCCTCTTCCGTCAGGAAGACCGTTCCGCTATTGAAAGAACTGTAGGTGCACAAACACTCTGCGTCGCCCCGCCCTTCCCAGGCAGGACCGCCATATAGTGGGGCGACGAATTTAACGCCGTCAAAATCCACAACCACAGGCCCTCTGACCGGGTGATAGACATAAGAGCATCCATATTGAACAGAGAATTTATCTTCCATCGATATTGGTGTTGGCAGGCGTCTCGTGAGATTGCGGATCCTGCTCTTCACAATGTTGAACCGATCGAGAGGAGAAGATGAAGAGGACAGTGGAAGGTACGCACCAGCGCATATCCCGACGTATTTGCCGCCTTCGACTATCCATTGCTCAAGATGCTCTAATCGGGGGGAGCCGATAGTCTCGGCCAGTCGGTAGGTGTCACCTCCTGGGACGATCAGAACATCAGCAGGAAGATCTGTCCCGATCTGATTCCAGCTGACGAATCTCATCCTGTAGAACGCCATTTGTTCAAGCGCTTCGACCAGCCAGATCCATGAGTGGGAGGAGCCAGGTCCCGTGTAGATCGCGACCTGTGGCACTTTGAGATCTTTGTGCTTCAACGCTATCAGATTCTTTTCCCGACAGTCCGAGACGGAAGGAAGATTCATTGGCCTTTTCCAAGTTCGGGAACGACTTGGAGCCCTAAAAGGTTTTTAACGACCCTTGGATAAGACTAAGATTACATCAGCATTCTAGGGATTGGAAACCATGAGAATAGTAGGATTCGCCAAGACCTCGCTCCTCGACTGGGATGGATGTGTCGCCGCGACGGTATACCTTCCGGGATGCAACTTCCGCTGTCCCTTTTGCCACAATAGAGAGATCGTCTTGGACCATGAAGCCATGGCGGAGATTCCGCTTTCCGACATAGAGAGATACATCGAGGCCAATGTCGAATTCCTCGATGGAATCGTGATAACCGGAGGGGAACCGACCATCCATGGTGATCTCCCCGTTCTCATAGACGCTTTGAGCAAGTGTGGGATCAAGGTCAAGTTGGACACGAACGGGAGCAATCCAGAGCTGATATCCGATCTGCTCGATGCGGACCTGCTTGACTACATTGCCATGGACCTCAAGGCACCACTGAACTCGAAGTACTCTGATCTTACAGGAGTGAACATTCAAATTGGAGATATCGAGCGGTCCACATCGTTCATCATGGATTCTTCGATCGACTATGAGTTCAGGACAACGATAGTGCCAGTGATGCTTGATGAGGCGGACATCGAGGCGATAGCGGCCTACATTGGAGGCGCAAGGAAGTACGCCCTGCAGCAGTTCAGACCGAAGAATACCATCGACCCGAACCTCACTGTCATCAACCCATATCCGACCGAGAGAATACGCTCCATGGCCGACACTGCCGCGCTTTATGTGAAGAAGGTCGTCGTTCGCGGAGAGCTTTAACGAACATTATCGAATCCGAGAACCCGGTCAAATGCTTTTTGTACTTCTCACACTTTTAATTCAAACCAAGAATCAAGTACTACTGATCGAGTCTATCGCCTGGAGAGGGTTCAATTGGCATCTGATGAAAGATACAAGACATATGTTGAGGGCTTCGACAAGATACTGGAAGGTGGGATACCAACTGGACATGTTGTTCTTGTCTCGGGCACACCTGGGACTATGAAGTCATCCCTGACCTACTACATGCTCTACCATCAAGCAAGAGAGAATGGAAAGACCGGGGTCTACGTCACATTGGAGCAGTCGAGGGAAAGCCTTGTGCGACAGATGGACAAGATGGGGATGAAGATAAAGGACGTTGGCAACAAGTTGAACGTCGTCGACCTGGGCCTCATCAGGAAGAAGCTCAAGCAGATTTCTGGCGGCGGATCGTGGATGCAAGTCTTCAAATCCTACCTAGAGAACCTCAAGGAGAATCTCAAGTTCGATCTGTTGGCGATCGACTCGCTCGACGTCCTGGAGACGATGGCGGACGTTGAGAATCGCCGTACCGAGCTGTTCTATCTCTTCGAGTGGCTGAGAGAATTCAACGCGACCGTGTTACTCATCTCTGAATCGTCCCCTGAGAGAATACTTGAAGGATCGTTCGACGAGGCGTACCTTTCGGACGGGATCATATCCCTCAAGATGCAGGTGGTCAGAGAAGTCGAGACACAAAGACGAATCAGATGCGTCAAGATGAGAGAGACGAACCACGATCCTTCGTACTACTCCCTCCTTTTCAGCGGGGGCAAGTTCCAAGTCACGAAGGTCATCAGCGAATGACGCCTGGTGTCTGAATGGCAAAGAGATTCGAATGTCCGAGATGTGGCGCTGGCATAAGACCCAAAGACATCCAATGCGGACGTTGCGGCGAGGTCCTACCAGACGCCACTGGCGTCGAGAATAAATCTGCTCCCCTTGCTCCCTCGATGAATCTTGGAGAGCCAGTCGATAAGGAAAGGATTCCTGATCACTTCGATCAATCTTCCGACCACTCGATATCGAACCAGAAGGAAATCCTTTATGAGAGCGAAATCGACCTTGCAGAGCGCGACAACGAACTCGTTGACAAGAACGCCCAGATTCTCCCTTCTCTCGGAGATGTCAGTAAGAAAGCAAGATCGCTGGAGGAATCCAGGAAGACGGTCGAGGCCACTGAGGCGGGATTAAGGAAAAGGGAGGAAGCATTAGTTCAGAGAGAGAAGGAGCTCAAGGAACTCTCAGAGAGACTTGAAAGGAGCGTCAAGGAACTCGATATTAAAAAGAAAGTCACGGAGAAAATATCCCTCTCTTCGGAAGAGCTGGAGAGGCTTTTGGCATTGCGCGAGGACCACGAGAACGTTCTCAAGAAGGATAGGGAAATGCTCCAGAAACGCGCAGAGGACGAACTGAAAGCTCGAGTGGAGAGAATCGACCAGCTGGAGGGACAGCTCAAGGCGGCCCAGGACAGTCTGGCAGAGAGAGAAATCGGAGGATCTCAAAGGATGTCTTTGAGAGGGAGACAGCAAGAGGGAGTACTGGATGCAACGGTCATGAGCGATCTCATAAACGAGATCAACATGGACATCGAGAAAAGAGCTTCCTCGCCGACCAAGATCATGAAGGAGAAGAAGATCAAGACCCAAATAGAGAGGCTCGATATCATCCTGGATGGAGGCATACCAACAGGTTCCACCGTCTTGATCAACGGAACGGCCGGCACGATGAAGTCGACGATATCATACTACATCCTGCATCACAACGCCGTCAAGAACGGCATGAGAGGTATGTACTTCTCACTGGAACAGAAGAGGGATTCGCTTATCCGCCAGATGGAGCGCCTTGGAATGCCCCGCGAGGAATCCAAAGACAACTTGATGGTGGTCGACATGGTCGATCTGCGCAAATCGATGAGGAATGATGAGGGTGATTGGCGCAGCATCCTAATGAGATACGTGAAGAACATTTACGAAGAGAGGAATTTCAACCTTTTCGTTCTCGATTCGCTGGAATCGTTGAAAGCGCTGACTGATTTCGAGCTCCTTCGCACTGATATCAAGGACCTCTTCGATTGGCTCAGTTCGATGAACTTGACGACGCTCATGGTTTCCGAGAGGTCGATGGACTCACTCCTTGAGAATGCCGAAGATGAGCTGTATCTGGCGGACGGAGCGATAGAACTGATCATGAAGGAAGTCAATCATGGCAGAATCCAGAGATGGATGAGATGCATGAAGATGAGAGGTGCAAACATCGACACGCGGTACTACTCCTTCTCTCACAATGGTGAGAAGTTCAATCTGACCGTACCACTGGTCGGGACTTCCTCAAGCAAGTAGTAATCATATTTGTGAGACAGCGACGAAAAATTAAATAGGGTTAGACCACTTAACCGCTATCCGGGAGGATAATGACGGTACACATCGACCGGTTGCGGACTTACATTCATAATTTTGATGAGAACCTACAGGGAGGAATACCGAAAGGCCAGGTGGTCCTGATAACCGGCACCCCCGGTACTATGAAATCCTCCGTCGCCTACAGCATTCTGTACAGGAACGCGCTTGAGAACAAGATAAGGAGCGTTTACATGACCCTGGAGCAGTCGAGGGAGAACCTGATCCAGCAGATGGCGGCCATGGGCATGGACGACGAGTCGGTCAAAGAGTATGTGCACGTGCTTGACCTGGGATTGATCAGGAAAAGCCTGACGCAGATAAGTGCGAAGGGTACATGGCTTCAGGTCTTCAAGATGTACGCGGACAGCCTCAAACACAGCATCGGATACGAGATCTTGGTCCTTGATTCGCTTGACGTACTGGAAATGGCTGCGCAGATGGGCGAGAGCCGCCGCACTGAGTTGTTCTATCTGTTCGAGTGGCTAAGGAACCTCGGTATCACATCCTTCTTGATCTCCGAGACATCGCCCGAGACGATGTTGGAGAACAAGTACGACGAGGGATACCTGGCAGATGGCGTGATCAGCCTCAAGCTTCAGGAGATCGGTGAGACGGACATACAGAGGCGCATAAGAGCGGTCAAGTTGAGAAGCACGAACCACAAGACCGGTTATTTCTCGCTGCTGTTCAGCGACGGGGTGTTCCGCGCAACGCAGGTAATATCAGAGTAGACAAATCCTGCCATTTCTCATATATAGGCGTGTAGGCCAGCAAGGACCGTCAACCATTAATAGCAGATAAATGTCTTTCCGGTTTCAAGGGCTCATGGTCTAGCGGTTATGACGTTTGCCTCACACGCGGAAGGTCGCCGGTTCGAATCCGGCTGAGCCCACTTCCGACCTTCTGACGGTTCTGACGGCAGATCGAGATAGACGAGAGTAAGGAGGAGGTAAGAAGCCAGGACTCTGGATGACCATGTGCTTCTCCATCTCTTCTTG
>JBGOWR010000150.1:0-3243 GCA_041478695.1 Thermoplasmata archaeon
CTTCATCACCAAAGACATTGCCGGTCTGCTTCAATCTCTCAACGATTTTCCTGTGCGGTTCGGGATTCCAGCCTTCAGATACGAAGGTCCGTCTGAAGTCCTCAACGACCTCAACAGGATTGAACTCGAAATCGCATTCCTCCCTGCATCTCTCACAGGTAGTGCAATTGAACAAGTTGTCGACGGAAGTGGATAGTAGATGTCCTTCAAGGTTGTCGGTCCGGTCCAGGACCTGGAGCCTCTTGCCTTTGTTGGAGGATCCGGGGACAGACTCTGGTACCTTGATTCCTATCGAATCCGCAATGAACTCCTGGAAATCGACAATCGATATCTTCTGTGGATCGCCCTTGTACTGTTCTTCATGATAGATGCAATCAAGGTGTATCCTGCACTTGCAGCAGGTCGTGACGAGGTAGTCAGCTCCGGTTGCGACAGCCTCTCTCAACCGATTCACCCGATTGTCCTTTGACGCACTGTTGCAGTTCAGCCAGGCTGAGACACCGCAGCAGAGCGCGTTCTCCCTTGAGTTGTCCATCTCGTTGAGGACGGACACTGATCCAAGCATGTTCCGAGGTGCATCGTAAATACCGTTGTACCGTCCGAGACGACACGGATCGTGATAAGTGACCTTCGACGAAGATACTCGCGGACCATCGATTCTGCCTTCCAGAAACTCAGAAATATGAACGACATCGAATCCATGGAGGTTCTTGAGCGCATGGTAGCATTCTGCGCATCCAACGACGACCTTTCCCTGGATCATTTCCTTCAATCTGGCCTTCAGAACATTGAAGTGGTCCAGGTTGCCCGAATAGTATAGGTCGTGCCCGCAACATCCATATATTATCTTTGGGGAAATGCCCAGATGATTGAGGAGGGCAACGCCGGCATTTCCCGCTCGCCTATAATTGGTTTCCCATCCCAGTAGATCGTCGAAAAGAGGGAGACAGCCTGGGAAGTAGTAGACGTCATCTTTCTCGGTATCGAGGTCGGTAGACAGCCACGGCTCAGGGTCACTCCTCGCCATCATCTTCTGCGTCAGAAGGAACAGACCGCGGTGCGATCCTTTCGGTGACTCCTGATATCTATAAAGTCTGATTATGTCAGGGATGTCGAGCTCTGCTGGACATGTCAAGGTGCATTTCTTGCAGGTAGTGCATTCGATCGGACCTTCGACACCTCCGCAGGACCTCTCCATCTCAATCCTCCTTCGTGTCGTTGAGAATCTTCTTCACGGCCTGGACGAACTTGTCTCCTTCAGCCGAAGAGACGTTGAAGAACTGTAATCGATCACCGCCGATACCCATGAGATCCAGTGTCCTCTTCGCAAGCTCGACCCTCTTCTTGGAGTCTTTGTTCCCATCTATGAAGTGACACTGGTCCTCCAGACATGCGGCGAGCATGACGCCCTTCGCTCCCATTTCGAAAGGAAGGAGCATGTGAGCGAGGGACACCCTTCCGCTGCATGGTACCTTGATTATCTTGATCTCGGTCGAGTAGAAGTTCTTCGCGGTCCCAGCTAGATCCGCTGCATTGTACCCACACTGTTCACACGAGTACGCGATGATGGAATCCTTGTCAACCTGCATGATGCCCCGAGCGGAGCTCTCAAGCTGGATATCATCGTTGAGCCTCAGATCGATCGCATTGGTCGGGCAATCCGCGGCGCACTTACCGCATGCCCTGCAGGAAATGTCAACGACCTCGAACTGGCCGTCGACCACCCTGATCGCATCGTACACGCAAATCTCCTTGCATTTACCACATCTTGTGCATCTGTCCAGATCTATGCACGCGGTCACAAGGTCGACGGTCATCACGTTGTTCTGAAGGAAAGAGGCGACCCTCGACGCGGCTGCACCAGCATCGGTGATGCACTCCTGAATCGGTTTTGGGGACTCGGCCGTGCCGCAAATGAATATCCCCATGGTGGTCGTGTCGACAGGAGCGATCTTGATGTGCATTGGAGCGATGAACCCGTCCTTTCCCGGAACCAAGGGGACCAGCTTCTCCATCTCGATCGTGCCGATAGAAGGTTCCATGGCAGCGGAGAGAACGACAAGATCGGACGGCAACTCAATGGGTCTACCCAGGAACGTGTCCTCACATTTGACGATAAGTCTATCACCGTAGGGGACGACCTCTCCGACCTGGCCCCTGATGAATTCGATGCCCATTTCCCTCGCCTTGTCAAAATACTCCTCATAGCCCCGGCCAGCAGCGCGCAGGTCAGTGTAGCACACCTTGACGTCTATCTCAGGATGGTCGCTCTTGATCAAGCGTGCGTTCTTGGTCGCATACATGCAACAGATCTTGGAACAGTACTCCTTACGATCAATGTCCCTGGACCCGGCGCATTGAATGAAGGTCACGGTCTTCGGGACAAGGCCATCGCTCGGCCTTACCAGCTTGCCGCCCGTTGGACCGGCAGGGCTCAAGAGGCGCTCCAGTTGAAGACCAGTAACGACGTTCGGATTATCGACGTGGTATTCTGTGCCACTCAGGTCGTACTCCTGATATCCCGTGGCGACGACAACGGCACCGACAAGGATCTCGAGAGTCTCCCCGGAGTCGTCTTCTAGAATCGCGCCAGGGCCACACACGGAGGCGCAACCTTGGCAGTCCATTGTACCATTGAGCTTGAGGCAATGTATCGGGTCGCGCAAGTACTTGAGTGGCACTGCCTGTGAGTTGGGAATGAAGACGGCCTTGCGATATCCAAGCCCGAGATCGAACTCGCTCGGCACGACGACTGGACAGACATTGATGATCTGAAGGGCTTCGAACTTGCATGCTTCTCTGCATTTCCAGCATCCAACACACTTCGTCCGATCGTAGAGGGGGATCGTCTTCTTCTCTACTTGTGAGATGGCACCATGGAAGCAAGCTTTGGAGCAGGCGCCGCACATCGTACAGTTCTCTTGACCTATCCTGATCCGGTCCACCATGAAGGGGAGGTTGAACATCGGAGCGGAGACCTGCACCTCGCTCTTTCCACAAGCTCCGCATCCGGTGCATTTCAAATAGTCAACATATCTGGGTCGCTTCTGTAAGGTCAGACGATACTCACCGGGCCTTCCCTCGAACTTGTCGACCTTTGTCATCGTATGAATCTTGATCCTCTTGTTCATCATCACATCATTCAAAATCGGCGATACCGTGCACATCGCGCAGTCATCCGTCGGGAATGTCCTGTCCATTCTGACCATGTTGCCGCCCAGATTAGGCTCCCTCTCGACCAAG
>JBGOWR010000162.1:0-3005 GCA_041478695.1 Thermoplasmata archaeon
CTTGTCGGAATCAGACAACCTCTGAAGAGGTACACGTTATCGCTCAAGCTTGAGCCTCCCCAATCTAGTCCGACTGACGATCAACTTCAGATCCCTAAGAGATGAATCATCCACTCCTACTTCCTTCAAACCCATCTCCTTCCTAAGTTTCTTGGTAAGACCTGTCTGCGGAAAGGATAGACCAGTCTCGAGGAATAGTTTCGCCTCCTCGGCCAAGTGTCTGGGGAGATTGCCGGACGCAGCGGCGAGATTTCTTATGAGTGTGATGACCGTCGCAGGATCCGCTCCAAGCTGACATCTTTCGGTGCATCCCTGGCACAGCATGCAAAGCCAAATCGAGGGGTCCCTGGAGACCTCGAGCGCACCGACGGAAGCTCGCTCGATGATCTCCCCGATCCTGATCCCTCCGTGCTGATAGCTCGGGCAGACCGAGGAACATTGACCGCACTGATGACACCTCCAAAGCTGCATTTCGGGAAGAATCTCTCGGAGAGCATCTGGAAGCGATGGGTCCATCACAGAGATCTTCACGAAGAAAGCCGATGGCGCCCAATCTTTATACTGTTTTCCTTCCGAGGTTCAGGGGTTTACGCAAAACTAAAATGGACCTCGTTCGTTAGGCTATCCAATGACCATCGAGAAACGACCATGCCAATACTGTGGAAAACCGGCAAAGCACTTCCTCTTCGCGGCCTTCGTCTGCGATGACGAGACATGCATAGAGAAGGCAAGACTGGAGAGGGGTGGTCCAGGGGGCCATATGAAGAAGAAGCTCCAAGACAAAGGCATCATTTGGAGCCCTGATGAGAAGTAGCGATCGGTCGCTCTCGAGTGTTCCTCAATCACCATCCAATGCGATCTCTCTTCTGGCCTTTTTCGCTTTCCTCGCGATGTCCCGCGTCGAGACCATGTGCGTGTGAAGACCGAGTATCTTGTCCTTGGTCCCGAATGAAAGTCCGATCAACTGACTGAGATGCAGCACAGGGATCTCGTATCTGGCCTTCAGCCTTTTCTGCCCCTGATCTAGCTGCAAGTGGCAGAACGGACAGACGTCCAGAATGCAATCCGCTCCAGACTCTTTGATGAATCTGAGCTTCTTCTCCAGTATTCTGAGCGAGACCTGCTCGTCCCCGCTCCAGACGCCTCCGCCTGCACCGCAGCAGCTCAGCTTTTCTGGGAACTCGATGCTCTCACAACCCAGTGCACGAACGATTCCTTCCAGAATCTCGGGATTCTCCGGGTTCTGGCCTGAATCGATGGAAGGTCTGAGGTAGTGGCAACCATAATGGACCGCGATCTTCAGACCCAGCTCGACTTTGACATTCTCACGGATCTGAGGGATCATGTCACCGATTACATCGACGAAGTGGACAACCTTGGTCCTTCCGAAGTAGCTCACCCCGATCGTTGACATCTTCTCGTTGACCATCTTGAGCGCATCCTGATGCCCGATCAGATGCTGGTTCGCGGCATGGAGAGTGCCATAGCAACCGTTGCATATCGTCATCAGATCCGATCCGCTTTTCTCAGCGGTCGCGAGGTTCCTAGACGCGATGACAAGCCAGGAATCGAAATCGTAGCTCCTTATGACACCCGGTGCCGGGCAGCAGGTATAGGCGTCCCTGATGAGATCTATGCCAAGCTGTCTGAAAATGATCTCAGTCGACTTCTCGATGGAGGGATACATGTTCTTGGCTATGCAGCCAGGGAAGAGTGAATACTTCATTCTGGCACCACCTCCACAAGGTCCAGGAGCGATAGGGAATCCAACAATGTCTTGAATTTCTTAAGCTCCTCTGCATCATGGGCGACGTCGTGAGGCTCGATTGGAAGACCGAGCAAAGATCTTATCTTGGAAACTTCAGGTGTGAGCGGAAAGCCATTCGATGTGTCCTTTATGGCGTTTATGGCCGCGATGTGAATCTTCGGGAAGTTCTTGTTTCTCACGGCGAGATTCCTAAGGCGTATGATCGCGTCTGTGACCTTCACGTTCTTCGGACAACGTTCCTGGCAGCTATAGCAAGTGGTGCAACACCATAGCTCCTTCATGTCAAGCACGTCCGTCCCCGACTTCGCAAGGTAGATGATCAATCGCGTCCTTAGGTTGGACTCGAAACCAGCGGGACATGAAGCCGTACACTTTCCGCACTGCATACATCTCTTCAGGTCGAATTCCTTGATGATATCTGGAAGTTCGATCGTCATAGTTGCTCACCTTTGAGAGATTTCGCGACGATCTCGACGACGTCAAGCACTGGAATGCTGCCGTTCTCCTCGAGATTGAGTTCGCAGAACGGGCAGGAGGTCACGACGGCCCGAACGTTCAGACACGCTGCTTCCTCCATCCTTTTGCGACCAAGATCATTCGCCAGATCTCGATTGCCGGACTTGACGCCCCCGCCCCCACCGCAGCAGACGGCCTCCTCTCTCGAATCTCGGAACTCGAGGATCTCGATGCCTGGTACCTTCCCCAACAAATACCTCGGTCCGTCATATTCTCCCATCTTCCGACCGAGATGGCAGGGATCGTGATACGCAACTCTGGCCGCGATAGATTTCAAATTCAAGTTCTCAAGCTTGTCCTCCAAGAACTGGGAGATGTGCACTACATCGATATCCCCGTAGTTCTTGGCGAGGGTCGCATAGCAACCTGCGCAGGAAGCTATGACCTTCCTCCCTGCGATGACCCTTCTGTTCTGCTCCATCAGGAACGATGCGTCATGACCGGTGCGCTTCAAGACGCTCCCGCAACAGACCAGACCTTCTGGGATCTCGTAATCGACCCCCAATGCATCGAGGATTGTGATGGTGTCGGCCATAAGGCTCGGTCTTCGTGAGACGGCGACGCAACCTGGAAAGTAGACATGGCTTGTCGCTTTGCTCGATCTGATGACCTTCCCTTCATCACCAAAGACATTGCCGGTCTGCTTCAATCTCTCAACGATTTTCCTGTGCGGTTCGGGATTCCAGCCTTCAGATACGAAGGTCCGTCTGAAGTCCTCAAC
>JBGOWR010000188.1:0-2684 GCA_041478695.1 Thermoplasmata archaeon
AGCTTTTCAAGAAGGATGACATCAACAAGATGAAGATGATTCGATGTTACAGGGGCATCAGGCACGAGCAGGGACAGAAGGTACGCGGGCAGCGCACGAGATCGAATGGCAGAACTGGACTCACCCTGGGTGTCAGCAGACAGAGACTTGCACAACAGGCTAAGGCCGAGGGTGGAGAAGCACCTTCAGCAGCTCCAGCCGAGAAGAAGACCGCACCGACTGAGAAGAAGACCGCATCGACTGAGAAGAAGACCGCACCCGCAGAGAAGAAAGCGGCTCCGGCTGAGAAGAAGTAGGTGTTTCTATGGGCGACCCAAAATTCCCACGTAAGACCTATGACACTCCTTCGCACCCATGGAAGGCAGATAGGATCAAGGAAGAGACAGAGCTCACCAAGAAGTTCGGCCTGAAGAACAAGAGGGAGCTGTGGAAGGCAAAATCGATAGTGAGGAACCTCAGGAGACAATCGCGGAATCTGCAAGCTCGTACAAGATACGGCGAAAAGCAAGCGGATATTGAGGCGAAGAATCTTCTCGCTAGTTGCGGAAAGATGGGTCTGCTGCCCATAGATGGCACGACCCTGGATGATGTCCTTGGCTTGAGCGCCGAATCAATATTGAACAGACGTCTTCAAACCATCGTCTACATGAAGGGATTGGGAAACACAGTCAACCAGGCAAGGCAGTTCATTACTCACGGACACGTAAACGTTGGCGACAGGATGGTCAGTATCCCTGGTTATATGGTGACTAGGGGAGAAGAAGACAAGATTGCTTTCAATTCCCACTCTGCGATATCTGATGATCAGCATCCGACGAGACTCACAAAGAAGAAGACCGCGGGAGAGAGGCCGATTGAGGACAAAAAGCAAGAGGAGAAGAAGGACCTCAAGGCCAAGATACCAAAGAAGGTCATCGCAGAGGTTGTTACCGAGGTCGAGACTGCAGACATAGCCGGACTGGACGTCGCCGAAGAGGAATCAAAAGAGGAGGGACACTGATGGGGAAATGGGGAATTGCCAACGTATTCGCTAGTTACAATAACATAATCATAACGCTGACGGACATAACCGGGGCCGAGACGATAACCAAGTGCTCGGGCGGCATGGTCGTCAAGGCGGCAAAAGATGAATCGTCTCCCTACGCAGCGATGAGGGCAGCGGAGAAGGTGGCCGAAATCGCGAAGGAGAAGGGAATCGAAGGCATCCATGTGAAGGTCAGAGCTCCAGGTGGCAATAGATCAGCATCCCCCGGACCGGGTGCACAAGCCGCAATAAGGGCATTGGCAAGAGCGGGTCTCAAGATCGGCCGTATCGAGGACGTGACCCCGATCCCGCATGATGGAACGAAGAAGAAAGGCGGCCGCAGAGGAAGAAGGGTATAGAGGTTACGTTCCATGGAAATCAAGATCCTTGAGCTTATGGACACAAAGGCGAAATTCATCCTTTCCGATGCGAAACCAGAGATTGCCAACGCCCTCAGAAGATGCCTGATGGCAGAAGTACCGAAGATGGCGATAGAGGGCGTGGAGTTCCACCTTGGACCAATCAGGGATGAGGAAGGAAACGAGTACGAGAGCGTCAGCCCGCTTTTCGATGAGATCGTGGCTCACCGTCTAGGACTCGTCCCGATACCAACCGATCTTGATCTCTACACTTACAAAGAGAAGTGCTCATGCGGAGGAGAGGGCTGCCCCAACTGCACTATAATGTACTCGCTCAACAAGAAGGGACCGTCGGAGGTTTACTCCGGAGATCTTGAACCCCTCGGAGGGCCAGAGCTAAGGGTGAAGGACGAACTAATACCGATCGTCAAGCTGGGTCCGGGACAAGCGATACTTGTCTATGCATCCGCACAGCTTGGCATCGCGAAGAGACACGCGAAGTGGCAGGTCACGAGCGGTGTCGGATACAAGTACTTTCCAAAGATCGCGATAAACCATGCAAAGTGCGACATGGGGGATGCCTGCATAAAGGCATGCCCGCGAGGGGTCATCGGGAAGAAGGACGGAAAGACCGTGATAGTAGATCCTGAAGCTTGCATATTGTGCATGGCCTGCGAAGAGGCGTGTGTCACCAAAGCAATCAAAGTCGACAGCGACAAGTCGAAGTTTGTATTTGAGTTCGAGACGGACGGATCTCTGTCGGCGCAGACTGCGCTTCTCAAGGCCCTCGATATACTCGAGAACAAGTTCGAAGAGTTCAAAGAGCTCGTGTCGACGCTGGAAAGCTGAAACTGGTCACATGAAATCTGTAAGTCTGCAGTTCTTCACTCGGTCGTTCTCGAATATAGAGTTTATCGCTCCCTCGATAAGGGCTATGCGCTGAAGAGTATACTTCGGCAGACCGAACTTCTCGCTGATTTCTTTGGTGATCTCGAGATATTTCTTCACGCTCTTCTCGTGCACCGTGAGCGTCAGGTCGTTCCCGCAATAGCACTTTCCACTTAGAGGAATGCGCCGGTATTTCGAATTGCATTTCGTGCAGCGAAGTTGCTGTCCGGAGAAGCTCTTCAAGTTCCCAATCATGTCTGGCAGGAAGTGCCGCGTGATCACCCTATACACGACGTCGGTCTCGTCGACCGCCCTGATTTTTCTTCCTAGTTCGACCTGGGCATTCATCTTTTCGATCATCGTCTCTAGGGTCTTGTAGGCGGACTCCTCAGGGCCTTCCGAGATGTCCCGGG
>JBGOWR010000037.1:0-6667 GCA_041478695.1 Thermoplasmata archaeon
GAATGGTGCGCTGTTGCCCTCGAAGTTCAGTGCATCCTCCCAACGGAAGATGATAGGCTTCTCCGCCTGGACATGGATCATGTTGAAGCGTATCGCACTTCTTCCTATGTCCCTCGCGATCGAGCGCATCTTCTCCTCTGGGAGGTCGATTCGACGCTTCTTCACCTCATCCAGTGCCCTATCCTCGGCCTCCTCGATCAGGTCGTCCAGGGTTACGACCCTCCCTTTCCTCGTGGACATCCTGCCTTCTGGCAATGAAACGAAGGAATAGAAGAGGTTCTCTGGCGCCTTCTGGACCCCCAAGATCCTAAGCGCGATGGCTAGGTGAATCATGCCGAGCTTCTGATCCTCCCCCAGCACGTTGATCAGTTGGTCTGCTCTCTTGAACTTGGACAGATGATACGCCATGTCTCTCGTCGTATAGAGGGTCGTCCCGTCGCTCCTCGTGATGAAGAACTTGACATCGCGGCCGTGCACTCCGAACTCCGACATGTCCAGGAAGAATGCGCCATCCTCTTCAAGGCAGTACTTCGATGCCTTCAGGCGGTCGACGACCTCCTTCGCGCTGCCGTCGATGATGAACTCGGATTCCCATGTGAAGCGGTCGAGCGTGACGCCGACGTCCTCAAGGCTTTGTCTTATGCCCGCAAGCATCGTCTCAGCTGTCCTGCGGACCTTCTCGATCGTATCAAGGTCCCCGGCCTCGAACTTCCTGAGCATGTCCGAGATCTTGTCACTGACCTCTTGATCGCTCTCCATTAGCTCGTTCGCCTTCTGATAGTACTTGACGAGCCTGTGATCCGCCTTGTCCCTTTCCGATATCTCGACTTCCGAAGGGGAAATGTTCTCCAGACCCCATGCGAGTAGGACGACCTGCTTTCCAACATCGTTCACGTAATACTCGGTCACAACCTCATACCCACAGAGCTTCAGGAACCTGGCAAGAGTGTCCCCGATCAGAGGATTCCTAGCTCTGCCAATGTGTAGGGGACCTGTCGGGTTCACCGATGTGTGTTCAAGGAGTATCGATATTCCATTTGGAGGCCACTTCCCATACTCCTTCTTCGTGTCGAGGATCTCGTTTAGCGTGATTTCGATGAGCTTGGCCTCATCGAGCTTGAAATTGAGATAGCCTCTTTCGCTCCACACCTCGGAAATGAACTCGAGCTTGGGAATGCATGAGGCGAGTTCTGATGCGATGGAAGAAGGTGATCTCTTAAGCACCTTCGCGAACTGAAAACAGGGAATGGCGAAATCAGCGATCTCGGTCGAAGGTATCTCGATCTCGAACGGTTGCTCCACCCCCATCCCTTTCAATCCTTTCATGACCGCGTCTACCAATCCCTTCCTGAAAGGCTCGATCGGGTCCAACTCAACCACCCGTCCTGAACCGCAAAATAGCGGCAATTCCACCAAAGGCGGCGATCAGCATCTCCCCTTCCTCGGAATCGGTAGAGATCAACTCCACACGCGTCCCCATCCTGTCGGCGACCTCATAGAAATCATCGATGATATCGACATCCGACTTAATCTCTGTCCGTGCTCCGCAATTCGGACATTTTACATCATCTGGAACCTTATCCACGGTCAGCGTGCTCTTCCGTCCGCAGCTGCTGCAATCCATCGAGATCCGGTGCTTCCTAAGTCCTTCAGAAAGGAGCAGAACGTCGACGGACCCAAGATCCAAGTTCCTACGCACCTCGTCCTCACCGTATGCCGCCAATCCACCATCGGACTTCCTAATCTCTTCCAGCAGCCGCTGGATCAGCCGCTTCTCCCGCATGAGGTCCAAGTCCTCCAGCTTGTCCTTGGCCTTTTCGACGAGTTCCCTCAGTCCATATTCGTCCGTATAGCCGACATCGAACGTTCCGATCACTTTCTTCTGCAGCTCGTGATGCAGGTAATCTGACCCATTGAAATACTCCTTAGTAGGACCGGGACCACCGATCAGTATACCTTTGAGCTCCTTGTTGCTGACGAAAGCCTCCGTGGCGGTGTTAGCCACCTTCGTGTAGAATTCATGGGCGGCGATCTCGATGAGCCTCTCGAACCTGAGCGCGGACTGGCCTCCCATCCTGTGCTTGCTCGGCACGAGCGACTGGATGTTCTTTATGATCTGGACCCTTTTCCCTTTGAGCAGACCGATCGTCGCCTCGCTCCTGTCGATGACTATCAAGCCATAGGATCTCTTCTCCTCGAGCATGTCCAGCAAAGGTTCGAGGTAGAACTCGGAATCGCAGCGATACAGGAAGGTCGTGATGGGTTCGGGAGGCTCCAAAACGTACTGAGCGGTCCGAGTCTGGTCGCCGACCTTCGGTACCTCACCGACGAGGAAGACCACTCCGTTCGCCGGCGGTCTCTTGTACAGCTTCAACCTGGACAGGATCGATTGGATAGCGCCCATTACGGCCTTGCGCGTGCTCTGAGACTTTATGTTCGATGACTGGGAATATTCGCCCCTCAGATACGCCGCCACGTCCGATATCTGCTTCCCTGGGGGAACGTAGACTGATATCAGCTCGGTTCCACGACCATGGAGATTCCTGATTTCCTCTAGTGCCCTCTTGAAATCGTACTTCTGCCTATCACTGAGCTTCTCACCAATCTGATCTGAGGATTCCATCGACGCTCAACCTATGTTTTTTTTATACGCAAAAAGGGATTACTGTAATAAATCTGTTGGTGCCCACATGGATAAGGTTGTAATCTCCCTCGGAGGCTCGGTATTGGTTCCAGATATGAGCGATGCACAGTACGTCAGGAAGCTAGCATGGCTGCTTTCTGAGATGGCCAGGGAATATCGCATCTGCATCGTCTGCGGCGGAGGGAGGATTGCCAGATACTATATCTCGATGGGGAGGGAGCTCGACCTCACGAAGGAGGAGCTTGACAACCTTGGCATAGCGGTTACCAGATTGAACGCAACAGTATTGCTCCTGGCTTTGGGAGATGAGGTCGTGCCTGCAATGCCCCGGAGCGAGGAAGAAGCGGCGCAATTGATGGAGGAAGGCGGGATGATCGTGATGGGGGGGACAACGCCAGGACACACAACGGACGCTGTGGCGGCGAAAGTGGCGGAACTCGCGAAGGCGAAAAGAATAGTGAATGCCACTTCCGTTGATGCTGCCTACTCTGCAGACCCGAAGAGGTTCCACGACGCTGAACGCTACTCGACAATGACGTTGAAGCAGTTGTTCAATCTCGTGAACAAGGGGGTTCACGAGGCCGGACCCTCCAATGTCTTCGACCGACTTGGTGCCGAGATCGCCATGAAGGCTGGAATACCCATCTACATCGTGAACGGTCGAGACCTGGAAGAGATAGAGAACGCGATCAAAGGGAGGAACGTCAAAGGTACGGTCGCGGAGCCTTGAATGGTTACCTAACGCTACCATTATGTCCGACAAGGACATTAATGCACAATAGGATGGGACAGAATGGCTAGAATTCAGTGGAATCCTAGAGGCCATGTTCGCAAAGCCCAATTCCCTGGGCAGAGAGGCCCAAGCGGCCTCGTCTTAGGCACCCTTCTGACGGTCCTCGGTGGGGCGTTGATTACCCTTGGCACGTTCTTCCCATGGGTCCAGCTCTCGGGACATGTGCCAGTTGTCAACTTCAAGATACTGGATCTTATCGACGCAAGCAACGCGTACCTATTCATGTATCTCATCCCAGTCTCAGGGATCCTGATCGCATGCTTCTCAGTGGTCTCGGTCTTCGGTGGGACCAGAGGATGGGGGCCGGGGTGGCTCTGGCCCACTCTGACGACGGTCTCGACCATGATCGCGACGATAGTGGTCATCGTGTCAGTCGTTTGGATCGATCAGGATTACATATCTCTCGGAAACGAGAAGTATGGCTCCGCCGCATTCATCGCTGCCTTCGGTTGTGTGCTCGCCGTTGCAGGAAGCGCAATCATGATGCTCGGACACAGGGCACATTGGGAGTCAAGACAAATAGTCAGACCCGCTCGAGCGAGGTCCGCCCAGCTCACAAAGACCAGGTTCAAGGAACTACCTCCCGACGAGCCAAGGTTACAGGAGAGATGCCCCAAGTGCAATTCCCCGGTCGAAGCGGATTGGAGGACTTGTCCCATCTGCGGCGAGAAGCTCTCAAAGTAGGCTCGTTTAACCTTAGATATCGGACAGATCCTCGCTATCTATGACCTCCAATCCAATGCCCTTGATGAGATTCTTCAACGAAGTGGCCCTGGAGCGCTTCATCGATTTCTTATGAATGTAGCAACTGTTGGCACATTTCGTCCCTTCCAATGCCATTTGAACATACCTCGAAGTCGCTTGTTCATCAGCCTCTTCTACGAAGTAGTTCGGGATCATGTGGCCGAAAGACACATTCTTCGACTGCACGACCTCGGAGAACCTCGCAGCATAATGACCTCCCCCGATTCCGATTGCCACCGGGCCAGGGGTCTTCTCGACGTTCAGGATGCTGGAGGCGATCGCCCGGGCTGCGCCCTTATCAGCCCACATCGTCTCATCGCTCCCGATCTCGATGAAGAGCGCTGGGGTTTGGAGAGATGGTCCATGGTGCGTCACCTCGAACGAAACTTCGAATGGAAGCCCAGCGGCCTCACCCTTCAGTCTTCTCAGTAGACTCGTCATAAGGTATGGGGATGAAGGCACCAATGTTCGGTCCTTTCCTCCGAATTCGGCTTTCTCGTAATTGCCAAGAGGATGGACCGTCAGGGTGTGAATACCCGAAACGGCCTTGTGACGCGAGAGGAAAACGACGTCCTCGAAATGCTGGCCAGTCCTTTCCGTCACTTTCTGATCAATATCGTCCACCAAAAGGTGAAGTCGATCAATCGACACCAGCGTGTTCTCACCGAATTTCCAAACAGTGTTGCCCTCGAGTTCGCCCGATCGTGACCATTCGACCATCTCCAGAAGAGTGTCTCTGATCGTGACACTCGCTCGGTCGGGAACGCTGCAAACTAGCAATCTCATTTCGATATATGAAATCGGAATACTGAGAATTATCTTTTGTTGCCTCGATCGATCCAAATCGTGAGGATCCCGCTGATACGACGGACTTCGGTCGGGTACGAGATCCTCCTCGGCCATCGGGACCGTACAAGTCGCCATGATCGGTCCTCGGAATCTGAGATTACCTTTTGCACCTCTATCGATGACCTGGGGATAGAAAGAAGAGTTTATGCTATGTAGTCCTGTATGTCTTCCTAGGAGGATGAGAATTTGGTGAAGATGTCGAAGGAAGTCATTGAATTCATCAAGAATGCGAGGCCTGGTTACATAGGGACCGCATCGAAGGATGGGGTTCCGAATGTCGCCCCAAAGGGAAGCTTGTCTGTGATCGACGAAGAGACACTTCTGTATGCGGACATATCGCCGGGCAAGACCAGAGACAACATAGCGGAGAACCCGAACGTTGCGGTCGCCTTTGTAGACGCAAAGAGCCTCAAAGGATACCAGATCAAAGGCAGAGCGCAGTCGATGAAGAGCGGAAAGGTCTACGAGGAGACCTGTGTGAGGATAGCAGCATCACCATTGAAGCTGCCGAAGCCCGAGGCCGCGATTCTGATAAAGGTTCAGGAGATCTACAGTCTGTCTCCAGGGCCAGATGCAGGAAAGAGGATCTGAAGGACTGCGAAGATAAGCGCCGACGCGATACTGCCAGTCTTTCTTCCATACTTTTTGCTCTGCAACGCTTTGCGAATTCCATAAGAAAGCTGGATTCACAAGTGAATATCAAGTGTAGTAATAAACTACATATGAGTAAATAGACCGCTCCCGTTCTGAACCACCATGTCCAACGCTTTGACGGTAGGGGAAAGGATAGTTCTGCATTTGGCTCAATACTCTAGACTTCAAGAGGACTTTGACGTCCCTCTTGACGTCAGTCAGGATGGAATAGCGTTGGCGCTTAGGATATCTCGCGCGCACGCCGCGATCGAGTTGAAGAAGCTGAAGGAATCCGAAGAGGTCTGGGAACGACTCGCCCATATCAAGAGAGGCAAGACCAAGAGAAAGGTCTACTTCTTGACGCCGAAGGGCGAGATCAAGTCGAACCGCATTCGGGAATTTGCCCAAAGCGAGGGCATTGAGATAATGCCTCTCCTAGACCTCAAGAAGTGCAAACCGTCCGACCTGTGGGACTCTCTCGACCCGTATAAGAGAGACTTGCTGGCGATGGCATGCACTTTCAGAAAACCATTCAATAGAGCAGCGCTCCCTCCCACGACCGTCTCCCTACTACCAGTCAACAACGATGGCGTCGTCGAGATTCCCTCAGAGCTGAGGAACTCCATCTTGAATATGATCCCGAAGGGGGATTTGAGGAAATTCCACAGCTTCGCTGCGGATTACTGGTTGGATATAGGGGATATCGTGGAGCGTCTCTATCATCTGATCAACGCGGGCAGAACAAGAGAGGCGGAGATGCTCATAGCTAGCAGAGGACAACAGCTCATCTCTGGTGCGAATGATGACCTTCACTCGATCCTGTCGAAGCTTGAGAACTCTTCCGAAAGGTACAGAGATAGAGTGAGATTCGTCCGCGCAATGGTGGCAAGAAACGCGGGACACAAGGATATCGCTTTGAACATATCGCTTCAGATGCAGCGCTCAGAGACGACAAAGGAGCGGTCGGATGGTCTCTTCGTCGATGGAATGATCTCGATGGACGC
>JBGOWR010000198.1:0-2528 GCA_041478695.1 Thermoplasmata archaeon
CAAAGACCGTTCGGGGGACAGAGCCATCCACGAACTTGCTATGTCGGGGATGAGACTGGGCACGAGATGATCATGGCGCTAGTGGAGGAGATGCGCAGGAGAGACATTCCTCACATGGATGAGGTCATGATCACGCGTCTTCTCACCGATGGTGGCAGGTGTGCGGGTGCGCTGGGCTTGGACATGAGAACCGGCGGTTATCTGGCATTCAGAGCGAAGGCCACGATTCTTGCCACGGGAGGTGCTGGTAGAGTCTACCAAGTGACCTCGAATCCTGACGAGGCGACTGGGGACGGCTATGCCATGGCTTACGACATTGGGGCCGAGCTGATGGATATGGAACAGGTCCAGTTCCATCCTACTGGGATGATCTTCCCTGAGTCCGCGAAAGGTATCCTGGTGACCGAGGCCGTGAGGGGAGAAGGAGGGCTTTTGAAGAACTCAAAAGGAGAACGCTTCATGGAAAGATACAATCCATCTCAAATGGAACTCTCTCCGAGAGATGTTGTCGCCAGAAGCATTTATTCAGAGATCCAAGCTGGAAGAGGAACATCAAGGGGAGGAGTGTACCTCGATATTACTCATAAAGGCCGTGATCACATAATCAAGAAGCTCCCAAGGATGGTCAGGCAGTTCAAGATCTTTGCGGATCTGGACATCACTAGCCAGCCGATGGAGGTCGCTCCCACGGCTCATCATTTCATGGGTGGGATCAGGATGCGCGTCGAGGACAACAGGTCCACGACCGTCGAGGGCCTATATCCAGTAGGAGAGGCGCAGGCCGGGGTGCACGGAGGTAATAGGCTAGGGGGAAACGCTCTCGCGGAGACACAGGTGTTTGGGGCTAGAGCTGGATCGAGTGCCGCACACTGGACCAAGAGCAAACCATCTCCGAAATTGGACAGGGAACAGGTCGAAAGAGAAACCGTCCGATTGGATTCATTGTTCAGAGAGGGGAAGAAGCCCCAAGCGATGAAGGAGCAGATACGGGGTTTGATGTGGCAGCATGTTGGAATCGTTAGGAACCGTGACGATCTCATGTTCGCGCTAAGCGAGCTGGAGAGACTCGGAAGGGATTCTCATGAATTAGGGGTCTCTGGCGGAAAGAAGTATAATCCGGAGTGGTGCGACGCGATCGTGATTCCCCATATGCTCCTCGTGTGCGAAGCGATTGTACGCTCGGCATTGGCGAGAGAGGAGAGCCGGGGCGCCCACTTTCGTTCGGATTTCCCCAAGCGGGACGACGTCAACTGGTTCGTCAACATCAATCTCAAGAAGGGAATTTCGGGTAAAATGGAAATCACGACTTCCCCGATATTCGCTACGCGAATGAAACCCAGCGCGATTGCAGGTGATGTGGTTGTCTGAGAAGATGATTCGATTTAGAGTATTCAGGTACGACCCTGACAGAGATGATTTCCCGAGGTTCGCGGTCTACGAGGTCCCTTACGTCGAGAGAATGAGGATACTCGACGCCCTGAATTACATACATGACAACTATGACGGAACACTTGCGTACAGATGGGTCTGCAGGGCGAATCAGTGCGGATCATGTACTGTGACGGTGGACGGCAAGCCCGGACCAGCCTGCAAGACAGAGGTCCCGGTCGACTCTGTCGAGATCACAATTGAGCCTTTGAGAGTGTTCCCGGTGATAAAGGACCTCGTGACGGACATCGACAGGGGATACGACAAATACATGACTCTCAGGCCATATCTTGAGCGCCATTCAAAGCCAAAAAGGCCAGAGATGATAATTGCCGAGGACATTGAGCAGATAAAGGAATTTAGAAGCTGCATTGAATGTTGGGCATGCGTTTCGATTTGTCCAGTGATCAACGAGGTCTGGGACGAGTACGCGGGTCCGATGTCGATGCGAAAGCTCGCCGAACTATCATGCGACAAGAGGGACATCCTGGACAGGGTGTCCGTGGCTCTTGTCGAGGGCGCCTACAATTGCACCTCATGCAAGAACTGCTGGGCCGTCTGCCCCCAGGAGATCAAGATCCCTGAGAAGGCGACGGAGAAGCTCCGAGCAAGGGCAATCGAAAAGGGTCTGGCGCCCTTGCCCCCTCACAAGGTCGCCATAGCATCAATCCGCAACTATTGGAATCCTTGGATGGCTCCTCGGGGACAGAGGGTACGATGGGCAAAGGGCTACGACCTCCCTTCGTCAGCGGAGACCATGTTCTTCGCAGGTTGCTCCCCTTCGCTTCTTAGGCAAAACCTTGTCGAGAACGTCGTGAAGATATACTCTGCGTTGGGGGAAAAGATAGGTTATCTGGGAAAGGAGGAGCGATGCTGTTCCTCTCCTTTGCTGCGGGTCGGGGACATCGGTCTCTTCAAGGAGATGGCAAAAGCCAATATCGATGCAATGAAGAAGGCCGGGGCAAAGAGAGTCGTGGTCACATGCGCCGGTTGCTACAAGGCCTGGAAGGAGGATTACATAGAATGGTTCGGAGATTACGGAATCGAGGTCGTTCATATCTCCGAGGTCTTGGAGAACGCGATCCGGAACGGCAAGTTGA
>JBGOWR010000196.1:0-2559 GCA_041478695.1 Thermoplasmata archaeon
ATATCGCTCTCACATCGTTTGGCGAGCTGGTTCCGGGAAGGTTGATCGTCTTCGACACGGCATTGTCGATGTATCTCTGAAACAGGGCTTGGACACCGACTTGTCTTTCGGGATCGACATCGTGGGCGGTCTGGAACACATTTCTCACGTCCTCCGGCAAGTTCTCCAGATTCTGGATGGACTGTCTTGTAGAGAGGGTTCTCATCAATTCCTCATTGTAGAATCCCCTTTCTTTCGCGACTCGGATGAACTCGGCGTTCATCTCGAGCAAATGCTCTCCATCGAGGACATGCTTTATGTGCGAAATCGCGTACAGTGGCTCTATCCCACTAGAGCAACCAGCTATCATGCTGATCGTTCCAGTGGGTGCTATGCTCAAGACCGTCGCGTTCCTTCTCGGAGACGCATGAACGCTTTGACCGATACTTGGGAAATCCC
The DNA here is from genome assembly GCA_041478695.1 of Thermoplasmata archaeon. Taxonomy (GTDB): domain Archaea; phylum Thermoplasmatota; class Thermoplasmata; order Methanomassiliicoccales; family JACIVX01; genus JAJRAG01. The sequence goes on from JBGOWR010000196.1 coordinate 439, forward strand.
CTCTGTCCTTTCCAATGCGTCTTGAGGTCCGGTCCGCTTCTTCCTTCATGGTCGATATGACCTTCTCTGCGAAAGCGAGAGCCTCATCTGAACCATATGGAATGCCCAACTTTATCAGGGCGTCTGCGTAACCCATTATTCCCAGACCGATCTTCCGATTCATCTTGACGATTTCCCTCGTCTGAGGCAGAGGATAGTGGCTTGCATCGATGACATTATCGAGGAATCGAATTCCGACGTCAACAAGCTCTCGCAGTCGTTCCCAGTCCAGCCGGTATCTTCCGTTCGCTCTCTCAGTGATTCGGTCAAGACTTATCGAGCCCAGATTGCATGCTTCATAGGGCAGCAAGGGGACCTCGCCACAGGGATTGGTCGTCTCGATGCGTCCAAGAAGGGGGGTCGGGTTGTTTCGATTCACCTCGTCTACGAAAATCAGACCCGGATCCCCGGTCTTGTGCGCCATTTCACATATGTCATCAAGTACTTTCGAGGCGTTCATTCTTCCCACCGCCTCTCCGGATCTGGGATTGACGAGATCGTACTCAAGTCCCTGTTGTGCCTTCATCATGAATCCATCAGTCACGCTGACCGAGATGTTGAAATTTGAGAGGGAGGAGAGGTCCTCCTTAGAGTGTATGAACTTCTCTATGTCTGGGTGGTCGACCCGCAACACCCCCATCGACGCTCCCCGTCTTCTTCCCCCTTGCTTGATTGCTTCAGTGGCAGCGTCGAAGACTTTCATAAAGGAGACTGGTCCGGAAGCAATCCCGCCTGTGGACTTGACCAGGTCTCCTTCTGGCCTTAGATTCGAGAACGAGAAGCCAGTTCCACCACCGCTCTGGTGGATTATCGCCGCGTACTTGATGGCATCATAGATGCTCTCGATCGAGTCCCCTACTGGAATGACGAAGCAGGCGGCGAGTTGTTGGATTTCTGTGCCCGCATTCATCAACGCTGGTGAGTTTGGAAGGAATTCTAGATTCCTCATGATCTTGTAGAATTCAGCGGATTCTCCTTCGACAGTCCTTCCATCAATGTATTGGGAGTTGATCGACGCCACATTTGACGCGACACGCTTGAACATGTCATCTGGTGTCTCAACGATCTTGCCCATCTCGTTCTTCCTGAGATATCTCTTCTCCAGGATTCGCATGGCATTGTGGCTGAGTTCAGGGAAGACTGAATCTAGCATCGATGCTACCTACCCTACCAGTCGTTTAAATAATCTTTCCCTGGACGAGGCGATCGCTGATTCGACCGCAAGTCCATATATGAATCGTTCTACGGAGACGCGGAGCGCTTAAGTAGGATTCATTCACGTATCCTCCTTAGAGGAAGGAGCCATATGAGGTATGGAGTGAGCACGAAGTTGCCCGGGGAGAAGGTGCTGGAGAAGGCCGTAGAATACTTCCAGAAGCTCGGGCTGAAAATCACATCTCTGGACGACAAGATGGTGTGTCTAGAAGGGGGTGGAGGTCACGTCACGATCACCGTGTGTTCCAATGACGAGACCGACGTGGACATAGTCACATCTGAGTGGGACTATCACGTGAAACAGTTCATGCAGAGGATCGCTAGCTAGACCGGCCGTTCGATTCCCTCCTCGTTGGGTGACGATATTGCGCAGTTTTACATTCAAAGGCTACGAAAGACCAGACGGGTCTGTTGGAACCAGGAATCTCATCGGCGTAATATCTACGGTCGTTTGCGCAAATGATGTTGCCAATTGGATATCTTCCCCGAGAAGCGGCGTAAAAGCATTTTGTCACGGTCAGGGGTGCGCCCAGACATCTCCAGACCTTGAAGTCGTAAAGCGCACCCTCGTGTCAATGGGCCAGCATCCGAACATCGCCGCCGTGGTCCTCGTTTCTCTTGGTTGTGAGAGCATCTCAATAGACGATGTGGCCGAAGGCATATCTATGTCTGGGAAGCCTGTCGAGAAGATAACGATACACGAAGTCGGTGGCGCGAAACGAGCCAGAGAGATCGCCAAGTCAAAGATCGCGGGTCTCAGGAGGAAGTATCTTCCTGGCAAGAGGAAAGTGGTCGACATCTCCAACCTACTTCTAGGATTGAAATGTGGAGCATCTGACACGACCTCTGGTATCACTGCCAATCCAG
>JBGOWR010000197.1:0-2548 GCA_041478695.1 Thermoplasmata archaeon
CCTTATCGATCGTCGCCTCCTTGTTCATGAAGATAGGAGAAACCTGGGCCGCCGCAACCTTGACCTTGTCTATCATGATTCAGCACCACGAGATAATCTCTGAAGAAGCTAACGAACATAAATACTGTGCGTGGCCACTCACTTAAGAAACAGGGATCCGAAACTGCGGATGCGGCCGTCACGGTATCGGAAGCGGGTGGCGGCAATGCCGTCCAGCGCATTAACGATTCTTGTTCTCCAAAGGCATGTCGAACTCAAGATATATATAGTCTAGAGCTCTTCCAGCCGAATTTGGTGAAGCTCAGGACCGGAACTTTGGGAGGCAGTTTGAGTTGATCGCGATAGTGGTCAAGAACCTAGTCAAAAGCTATGGGAGCTTCAACGCCGTCAACGACATATCTTTTGCGGTCAACCGAGGTGAGATATTCGGTCTCATAGGCCCAAATGGGGCTGGCAAGACAACTACCCTCAGAATCCTGGCGACGTTGCTCCAGATATCCTCCGGTGAAGTGAAGATCTTCGACCGCGATCTTAAGCACGAAGCGGACGAGATCAGGAAGATCATCAGCTATCTCCCCGAAGATGCTGGTGCGTACAAGAATCTCACAGGAAGGGCCTACCTCGAGTTCATAGCACCGTTCTTCGGAGATGGTGACAAGTCTTCGGAGATCGTCAGAAAGGGAGTCGAGATAGCGAATCTTGGTGAGAGGATCAACGATAAGGTCGAGACTTACAGCAAGGGGATGACAAGAAGACTGCTAGTCGCCCGCGCGCTGATGATCGAGCCCAAGGTGGCAATACTTGACGAACTCACTTCTGGCCTAGACGTCTTGAACTCCCAGGAAATCAGGAAGCTTGCCAAGAAGACCGCTTCCGAGGGCACGACGATACTCCTCTCATCTCACAACATGCTTGAGGTCGAGCTGCTCTGCGATCGAATAGCTTTGATCAACAACGGCAAGATCGTCGAGATAGGAACTCCAGATGAGCTCAAGAAGAGGCACAACTGCAACAACATAGAGGACGTCTTCGTGAAGGTGGTCGCGTGAACAGCGTCACGAACATCATCAAAAAGGAAGTGAAGGAGCTGTTGACGCCGTCCACACTTATACCAATCATCATCATGGCCGCAATCTTCGGATCGCTTGGTAACATCATCGGAGGGGCTGGCCAAGAAGCAACGAAGGCTCCGGTAATTGGAATAGTGGATCAAGATCATAGTGTCCTTTCAGAAGTAGCTAGCAAGACGCTCGACAAGAGTGCGAAAGTCGTGTTCACCGGCTCAAGCGTGTCGGAAGGACTGACGGCGCTAGAAAGGGAGGACGGAATTGCGCTTATCATCATTCCTTCGGGCTTCGGCGAGAGGATATTGAGCAACAAAAGTGGGGAGTACCAGATTCTCTGGATCATGAAGGGCACTGGACTCATGGACACCATTTCTTCAAGTAACGTCGACTCCTCACTGCAGCTCGCGAGCGCGAGCATCTCGAAGGAGATCATAGACAGCCACGCATCGGTGAACTCGACGGTCATTCTGAACCCGACCGTCAAGAACGAGACTACAATCTTCAAGGGAAAAGAAATGGTAGGGATCTCTCCAGGCTTGATATCTGGCTTCATGTCTCAACAGGCTTTTGTCGTTCCTCTGATAGTGCTCATGGTCATCATCATGGCCGGCAGCATGGTCATATCATCGATGGGCACCGAGAAGGAGAACAAGACCCTCGAGACACTGCTGACGCTCCCGGTCAAGAGAAGCTCCATCGTCTTTGGGAAGCTGGCGGGAAGCGCGATCGTCGGCCTCATATTGGCAGTGATCTACATGATCGGACTTGGATACTATACGAGTTCCATCTCTGCTGGTTCCCCGATAGACATGGCGAAATACGGATTGACGCTCGACGCTTTCGACTACGTTCTCGTCGGCATCTCGCTCTTCCTCGGACTGCTTTCCGCCTTGGCCCTGTGCATGCTGCTTGGCATCTTCGCGAAGAACTACAAGTCAGCGCAGACCCTAACGATGCCGATCACTCTCCTGGCGATGATCCCAATGTTCGCGGTCATGATGCTCGACTTCAACACCATGCCATTGGTCGGCCAGGTGCTGTTGTTCGCGATTCCGTTCACGCACCCGATGATGGCGATAAGGAGCCTGATGTTCGATGACTACACGCTCGTCGTCGGCGGGATCGTCTACGAGACGGCATTCGCCATCGCCACGATGGCTATCGCAGTGTGGTTGTTCAGGAAGGACATCCTCCTGACAGGTAGGCTCACTGCAGGTGGGAAGAAGCAATCATGGAGCCCGCTTCGGAACGCTATTCAAAGGATGAGCAGAAGGAAGTAATGCTGAGAATGCGCATTGAAGCCAACCCCGTCGCCTTTTCATCCTACGACGTGGGTCTCTTCAGACCTCTTCCTTCAATGAGATTCCTACCGGGCAATGGTCCGATCCTATGACATCTTTGAGGATGAAGGCGCTCTCAAGCCTGCCACGGAGATTCTCACTTATCAGGAAGTAGTCAATCCTCCAACCTACGTTCCTTCC
>JBGOWR010000102.1:0-4053 GCA_041478695.1 Thermoplasmata archaeon
AGCCTTGAACGAGCTTTCCATGGACGGGGAAAGGACAATGGGCCTGGCGATCGTGGCGGACGAGGAGCGGGGAAGTGATAAGGGCATCAAGTTCCTGATCCGGGAGGGGGTCTTCAGAAGCGGCGACATAATCTACGTCCCCGACTACGGGGTCCCGGACGGATCGGTCATAGAGGTCGCCGAGAAATCCGTCATGTGGCTTAAGGTCACCGTTGAGGGAAAACAGACGCACGCTTCGACACCGGAGAAAGGGATCAACGCGATGAAGGTCGGGTCCCAGTTCATGATCTTCCTGCTAGACCACCTGTCTCAGAAATATGGGAAGACCGACAACATCTTCATACCCCCTAACTCGACCTTCGAGCCGACGAAACGCCATCAGACCGTGGGGAACATAAACACCGTTCCAGGCGAGGACGTTTTCTACATCGACATGAGATTGCTGCCGCAATACGATCTCGAGGAGGTCATGAAGACCATCAAGAGGATCGCCAAGGTCTTCGAAGATCGGACCGGCGCGGACATCGAGCTTTCGACGGAACAGATGACCAAGGGCGGGCCTCCTTCAGGCATCGATTCCGAGGGAATGAAGTCGCTGGTGCAAGCGGTAAGGGCCGTGAAGAGCATCGAGCCTGTCGCGAGAGGCATCGGCGGAGGAACGTGCGCGAATCTGTTCCGGCTCGCTGGCTTCGAGGCCTATGCGTGGCAGACGGTCGACGAGAACGCTCACAGCGTGAACGAGTACTCGAAGATCGAGAACATGGTCTCCGACGCGAAGGTCTTCGCGGTGCTGATGGCATCGCTCTGCTACCCGAATCAGATAAATGGACTGTAGCAATTGCCGCAACTCGCCGATTGCACCGCTCTATCGATGCGATCACCGCGATCTGTCACGCGGACTCAATGATGGCTTCGACTTTCCGGTAGATCATTCGGCCTGTGCCTTCTCGGAGAAAAGCCGGTCGACCATCCACTTGCTATCGAACCTCACTAATGATTCGTAATCCTGTCCAGTAGAAACGAACGCGATCGGCTTGTGAACCGCGTGCGCGATCGAGAGAGCGGCGCCGCCTCGGGCATCCGCGTCGATCTTCGTCAGAATCACGGCATCTATCCCGACCTCATCGTCGAAGGTCTTGGCCTGCTCGACGGCGTCATTGCCCGCCAAGGCGTCTCCCACGAAAATGACAAGGTCCGGCTTGATGACCTTCTTTATTTTCTTCATCTCGTCCATCAGATTCACGTTCGTCTGCATCCTTCCCGCCGTATCGACCAGCACGACGTCCCTTTTTCTCGCTTTTGCATGCTCGACCGCGTCGTACGCGACCGCAGCGGGGTCGCTTCCAGCTTTGTGCTTTATCACTCTGCACCCGAGTCTGTCCCCATGGATCGTTAGCTGTTCGATCGCTCCTGCTCGGAACGTGTCCGATGCGGACAGTACCGAGCTCATCCCCATCTTCTGAAGGCGGTTGGCGATCTTCGCTATGGCAGTGGTCTTGCCTGTTCCGTTGATACCAACGAACATGATGACAATGGGTCTGGTCCTTGACTTCACGAAAGCGTCGAAGTCGAACTCGTTGTCCTTCAAAACGGCCTCTACCGCACCCTTGAGCGCGATCTCCACAGCGTCCGATACATCGTACTTCTTGTCCACCCTCTTGCCCAGAAGACTGGTCTTGACGCTGTCCTTCATCTCCTCGACGACAGGCAAGGCGACGTCCGCCTCGAGCAGTATTACTTCTAAATCCCACAGTAGCTCATCAAGCGTGCTTTCATTTATGGTCCTTCCACTGGCGCCTATTATCTTATCTTGCTCTGGAGCGACTTCGGTCGCCTTCTTCTTCAGGCCAAAGAGTTTCTTCTTAAGCGACTCAAACAATCGGACCACCGGTCCTAGGATCGCTTCTGCATCCTCTGGTATTCCTGCTGCACCTGTTGAGAGAGCTTGGAGTTCTGTGTCTCGATGGACGACCTCCTCTCTCCCAGCTTGTTGAAAGTCTCAACCATCTCCTTGATCCTCGAATCTATCATCTTCACCGCTTCATCGATAGGCTTCTCGATCGAAATGCCACTACCGACCCCAATTATCACTCTGGAGTTCGATCCCACTTTCGTGAAAGCGAAGGAGCTGCCGCCGATCGGGACGAGGATCTCGGAATCGACTGGCGCGTCTTTGAGGCTCAGCAGGGTCTCCTTCGCCCTCGAGTTCTCCTCTAACGACAACTGAATGATCTGTTGCTGTTCCGCAAGGCTCTGAAGTTGAGTTCGCAATAGTTCGAGGGACGCCAGAGATTGTTGCAACTCTCTTTCGTCCATCACTGTCCCCCGATCAAATGCCTGACGATTGGGTCTGTGACGCTTTCTAGAGAAATCGGAGTTACCTCGTTCATTCTAATGTCACGCCTGCCGACGCGATGGTGGCTCCCTAGGTTTGACATCACCCTCTCCGTCGCAGCTTTCTCATCCTCGGCTGCAATCTCGACGTTGAATTTCTGCCATCCACGACTGCTGATCTTGAAAGAACCAATCGCTCTGAATGCTTTCATCGTATCTCCGAGCACGAGGAACAGTATCAACCGAATAAAGCTTTTGCCTCCAAAGACATTAGATCTTGAGATGCTGAACAAGATCGTCGTCTTCCAGCCTGGCTCGAAATTTCCCTCGATCTCTGTCACCGGGACGCAGTGTGGACTCCAATGTGATCACTGTCGCGGAAGATATCTGAAACAGATGATCCCTGTCGCAGATCCCGACGCGCTGCTAAGACATGCGCGCGGTCTCGCATCGAGAAACGGCAACGGGCTCCTCATCAGCGGAGGATGCGACCGAAACGGAAGGATTCCGTTGGGACCTTACCTGGATGTGATCGCGCAGGTGAAGAGAGAATCCAATCTCTTGATCAATGTCCACACGGGCCTTCTGGACCGCAAATCGGCAGAATCCCTGGTCCGAGCGTCCCCAGACTGTCTCTCCGTCGACGTCGTCCAGGACAGGCAGGTCATACGGGACCTAATGCATCTTCGCGTCGGTCCTGATGCGTATCGGGAAACGCTCGTGAATCTGTCCGATTCTGGAGCGGAGAGGATCGTACCTCATATCTGCGTCGGGCTCTCCGAGAGCGAGGAAGGGGAACGGGCGGCCCTCCGTCTCGTGAGGGAGTTCGAGATCTACGCCCTCGTCGTACTGGTCCTCATACCTCCGAACGGGATATCACCATACAAACCTCCACCGGTCGACGACGGTCGGGTGATCGACTTCATCAAGGAAGCGATCGACAGCTTGAAGTGTCCAGTTCTTCTGGGATGTATGAGGCCACGTGGGAACTGGGCTCTGGAGGTCGATTGCATCGGTGCCGGGATCTCAGGAGTAGCCGTCCCGTCCAGGAGAACAGTGGCGATCATGAAGGAAAGCGGTCTAGAACTCGAGGTGCGAGAGATGTGCTGTGCGCTCTACCGATAGATCGCTCCTTTGACATGCTTTTTCATGAGGAAGCGCAGATAGACTATCGCGGCAGCATAGATCACTGCGAACATAAGCGCAAATATTGGCACATTGTCCAGGATGGTGGGCGATATATTCTTCTGGAGCGTGTATGAGATCTGCGTTGGTGTGCCTCCCAAGTCCTCGACCACGATGTAGTATGTCCCGTATATCGTGTCTGGGAAGTCGAACGAGAAGGAAGGCCGATTCGCATCGACATAATAGTCGTCGCTGTTTATTCTGTGGCCCGCCAGATAGCTCATGTTGTTCTTGTTGTCAACGTAATTGCCTTCCGTCACGACGTAAACGTTGGCCGTCTTCCCGATGCTTCTGATCGTGATTCTATCGACGCCCGTGATCCCGAGGGGGTCTTTATTGGCGAAATCCTTGACACTTCCGACGTTGCCGGCGTCGTTTAGCTGGTCCTCGATGGTCTGTGATATGAATGGAACCCAGAGCAGGACTACGATCACGACCGAGATAGCGATTATGACTATCGCCCTTCTCGTGAACTTCTTCGCCATGTAGTACTTTGAGCTGGCGCTCTGTGAGAGTCTTATCTCCAGCACCCTG
>JBGOWR010000019.1:0-9324 GCA_041478695.1 Thermoplasmata archaeon
CCAGGAATCCGACCACTGCCACGGCAACGTAAGCGCCGGACCCTCGAGCAGGGAACGCAGATGAGAACACCTCGCCAGAAGATGCATCGATCACGACCTCATACCTTTTCCCGTCGAAGACATAGTATAGTTCCCATATCGGGAAATACACGAGCGCTTGCTCCTTTGACTTACCTGGTAATGAGCTCAGATAGGACCGCATTTCGATGTCCGGCGCTATCAGTTCCGCCCCGCCTAGGTCAATCTTCCCGTCGAATATCCTCAGGTCACCGGCCGGTATCTTTAGATTGTGCAATCCAGGCAGAGTCGTCGATCCAGCAGGTTCGACATGCATCTCCTCTTTTCCATTGACGTCCCTCCTGAACATGTAGACTGGAAAGTACTTGCGCTTGCCGAGACCGATCTGAGCAAGCTTGTCCAGGTTCTTTGCTTTCGTCGAACCAGCCGCCCATCGTCGGAAGATGCCCACCGCATCGTTCTCGTTGACCGCGAATGGGATGATGTAATAGAAGTTGGCACCTGATCGATCTATGTATATTTCAGAACCGCAGTGCGAGCACTTTGTGAACTTCGTACCGGCATCGAACTCTACCCTGGCACCACATTTCGGACAGTTGACCGTCGCCACCTAGCATCCGCTCCTTGACCCGATGATCGTCACGTCGGGACCTTCACACTGGTTTGCCGCATTCAGGACAGAACTTGGTGCCTCCGGCTGTTTCCGCGCCGCAGTTGGGGCACTTCTTGCTCTCAGTGATCTGAGTACCGCAGTTCGGGCAGAACTTCGCGCCCTCCGCCACCGGTTCGCCGCACTTGGGACATGGTTTTGTGGCCACGACCAACTTCTTTCCGCATTCGGAGCAGAACTTCCCCGTTGCAGGGTTCGGCGTCCCGCACTTCGGGCACAGGATCATGGGCACCGCACCGGCAGCCGGGCCCGGTCCCCCTGGACCGGGTTGACCCTGCCTCATGGAGTCCAGCATTGTCCACCCCATGCCAATTCCCGCGCCGACACCGACGCCCGCCCCCGCTGCCCCACCAGATGGGTTCTGTGCCGCCTCCCTCATCGCCTGCCCAGACTGGTATTGCACATAATTCGCTCCCAAGACTTGCATCGAGGATCTTGTGTCGACGGCCTTCTGAACTTCCTCGGGCAGAGATATGTAGAGGCCGGAGATCTTGTCGATCGCGATGCCATAGAGGTCCAGGTGATCGCCGGTTTTGGCCAGGACGACCTGTTCGATGTTCGTCAAGTTGGCTGCAATGTCCGCCACGCCCATGCCATCCTTCTTCATATCACCGATGGAGTCATAGATCAGGATGATCATCTGCTCCTTGACCCTCTCCTCCACCTCGGCGCTCGTTGCGTAGTTCAGAGTTCCGACGAACTGGTTGACGAAGTTGGCCGGGGAAGATACCTTGTACCTGAACTCCCCGAAGATCCTAAGGTTGACCATTCCGAACTCCTTGTCCCTGAACTGATACGGCTGCTTGCTGCCAAACTTCCCATCGATCGCACGTTTCTGTAGATAGATTATCTCGGCTTGCTGCTGAACCCCAGAAAGAAACTTCACTAAACTCCCGACTATGGGAGCGTTGATGGAGGTGAGCGCATATCTGTCCGGGCGATCGATATAGGCCAGGACCTTGCCGTCTCTATAGAAGACAGCAATCTCGTCCTCCCTGACCACGACGTTGTCGTTGAACTTTATGTTCCTCGGGACGCGGAACATTATGTTCCCGCGTTTGTCCGCGTCCTCCCACTTGAAAGTCTCAGCACCGATTATGCTCATTCATCACACCTCCGTTCCCTCTATGACCCGCAATCGCCTATTGAACTGATCCTCGAAATCCGTGATCCTCCTCTTAATGTCCGCGAGCCCCTTACCGCCAGCGGTCATATCTCCGGCCGCGATCGCCCCTTTCAATTCCTCGATGTCTGAAGCTATTGCAGTGATGTGATCGATCATGCTAGCGTCATATTCGTAAAGCCTGTTGAGCTCATCCTCTTGGATGTTGATGTCCGCGACGAGACCAGAATATCCAGTCTCAGCATGGGCGACGAGACCCTCGACTTTCTTGAATTGACTTATCAGTCCGCCCGTGATCTCCAGTTCCTTCGCACCATAGTCTTGCGCAAGGAGTTTCCTGCAATCCTCGAGTCCTCTCCGCTGTCTTCCCAGACTCTGAGATAGTTGCGAGCGGAGCATTCTGTCCGCATCCCTGAGATCCTCCCTTCGCCTGTATCCTCTAAAGCCAGGTACGAAGTTCTGGATCTTCTTGAGGATTCCTCTTTCTTCCTCAACCCTAGTCCTGATGTCTGCCATTTGGCGAATCTCCTCACTTTTTGCGTAAATAAGTGCCTCTAGGTTTAAATATATCGTTAGATTGCCAGCCCGTTCGGACATGTGCATTGGAGAAAGGAGCTTCCTGACAATTCTACAATTCCAGTTGAGGAGCTCATTCCTCAAGAATCTTCGGGTCCTCGTAGAGATTGAACAAGAAACCGAATGGATCGCGCATGTAGCACCGGGCGCCTTTCCCTTCCCAAACGACAACTCGACAGCCCCTTGAAACGAGCATGTCCCTTGCGGTATCCAGGTCGGACACTATGATCTCGAGAATAGGTCCCATTTGTGAACCGCTATCAATGAACAAACGATTGCATCCGGCCTTCAGTTCCGCACCTTCGCCCCCATCGACGACCAACTCTAGACCGAGAACATCTCTGTAGAAGGCTAGGGCCGATTCCGATTCGGGTGTCTGAAGACAAATGCAGCGACCGAATTTGATTTTCATATCCCTTTCCAGCAATGCTTAGGCGGCGAGTCTTTAAATATCTTGTTTCATTTGGAAGAATCATGAGTCGTGTCGGCGCGATGGGTCAGTGGACATACTATGCGCTTTGGTTTTTCAAGACCAGGATGGGAGCAAGAGACCCACTTGTCAACACGATGATCATCAATTACGATTGCAACCTCAGGTGCAAGCACTGCAGCATTGCGGCACATGTGAATGATCTTCCGGGCCCCCATTCTATGCCAATTGATCTCGCGATCAACGAGATGAAGGAGCGCTATGGCCAGGGTGCACGAATACTCTTTTTCGAGGGCGGAGAGCCGACACTGTGGAATGAAGATGGGAAGGCTCTGCGAGACCTTATCAGAATCGGCAAGGAGATTGGGTATTTCGTCATCGGATACACGACGAATGGGACGACGGAGATAGTCGAGGACAGCGACGTTGTTTCTGTCAGTCTGGACGGTCCGGAGGAAGTCCACGACGAAATCCGAGGAAAGGGCGCTTATAGGAAGATGATGGACAATCTAGAGAAGACGAACCATCCGAACGTCTTCGCGAACATGGTTGTCACGAAGATGAACAAGGACAAGGTCAGGGAGACCGTCGAAGTCGCATCGCAGAACAAGAGAATCAAAGGGATCATGATTAACTTCCTGACACCACCTCCGCACGAGATCGCTCTCGACATCGAGGAGAAGAGTAGGGTAGTCGATCTCGCGAAGAAGCTGAAGAAGGAGGGTTACCCGATCCTTAATACTGACAAGGCTCTCAAGGACCTTTTGGATGAGGACTGGGAGCGGAAGTGCCCGGATTGGGTCTCCGCTTTCCTCCTGCCTGACGGTTCGAGGTATCTAGGATGTCCGCTCCGAAATACGAAATCCTGCAAGGAGTGCGGATTCAACGCCGTGAGGGAGTATAGGCTCATAGTCAAAGGGAACATCGAAACGATCATGCAGCTGTCAGGACGGTTTGCACTATCAACGAAAAGATGATCATAAGCTGATGGGCGAACACGAACTTGAAGACTTCCGGGATCGGTCTTACAAACCAGAACCTATCGTTCTTGTTATTCAAGTATCCGGCAATTTTGAAAGCGAAAGGCAGGCTTAGGAAAAGCAACAGGAACGTGATATCAAGGACCGAGAGAAGAAGAGAAAGGATGTAGATGACGATCAAGAATGCTGTGACGATCTTTGCTGCCTTCTCCAGACCGAACCTGACACAGATGTCCTTCTCCCCAGTCTTCAAGTGGGTCTCATGACCCGACATCTCATCGACTATTCTCATCATGGTGACTGAAAGACCGACAATTATGGCGATGAGTGTCATCTGGATATTGAACTCCTGGATGATGACGAAGTAAGAGAAAAAAGACATCATGAAGAATGAAACGAAAACGTCTAGCTCTCCAAACCCCCTGCCGCCCAGGTTCAGAGGCGGGGCGGTATAGAAGAAGCTGACGAAGAATGCGACCAACCCTAGGATGACGACGATCAAGCCAGCATAGAGAATAATCGGCACCGAAAGCAAGAGGGCGACGACTGCGAGCGCAGCCATGACGACCTTCCCCTGATTTCTTGTTATGTACCCGAGATCGAACGCATTGCCTGACCAGTAGATTCTTCCCCCGAGTATCTCTCTCGTGCCCTTCTCCCACTCTTTATCATCTGACGTGAACCTCGTCTTGTCGGCGCCGCTAACATGATCGAAATAGTCGTTCGAGAAGTTTACAAATAACGCGAGGACGAAGACCTCCATGGCAACCAAGGCGGCCATCAAGTACTCGTCCTTCAAAGTCAACGCGAAGGCGAGACCGGTAAGTGAAGCCAGAACGAACGTTAGGGTATAAGTTATCCTGAAGATATTCTTGAGCCTCTCCCAGGTTCCGACGCTTTCAGACATGAATCGTAGCCCCGTATCAGATTGGGGTTGACGGTGAACGTACCCTTAGCCTCAATCATTACATAATGATGACTGAGAAGCACTCAGTTTTCCATGAGAGTGCAAACCACCCTCTGTGAAACGATTTCGTATACCAAGACCACTTAGAATCTCATCTAGATAAAGAAGAAAATAGTTTAGGTTTGACCTTCGCCGATGACCTGGCTTACTTTGTCTTGGCTTCTAGGGCCTTCAGCTTCGCCAGCGATCTTGCGATCAGCAACCCTGCGATGACCGCTATCACGGTGACGATGATCGCGTATACGAACAGACCCATCAGAGCGTCACCAGCAGAGAAGTACTGAGCGATCAGCTGCTTAATTGCCTCGTTCCAGGCCAAGGCAGCGATCAGGCCAAAGGCAGCCATCATCAAAGCAGCGATAGTCTCCATTATCTGCATTTTCAAACTCGCCATTGCATACCTCCTCCCCAATTGCTCATGGGTGAATATGATATGTGAACGGACAAGCATCAAGCTATCTTAGACTTGATGAATCGAACTTGCGGACCTATGTTCTTGAAGTGGGTTGACGCTGGGATTCACCGAACCTTTCTGAATATCAATATGTACTCATGATCGTTCTTCGGATAGTATGAAGTGGGAAAGCCAAAGACCAGCCTTCCTCCAGTGCTGTAGTTCAGGATATATATGTTGACGTTGATCAATTCCAAACCCACGCCTCTGGCTATTCGGATATAGTCGGCATGGATTGAACACTTTGCATTCTTCTTGAATAGATCCTGGGTGTTGACGACTGCATACCCTCCAGGTTTCAGCACTGAGAGCATCCCTGCGAACACCGTCTCCATTCCGGAAAGAAAAACGTCATAGTCGTGGATGTTCCCTAATTGATCGGGATCGTCATGGTTGTAGTCCACGACATCAAAATAGGGGGGAGACGTGACGACGAGATCGACGGAACCCCTGGGCATATCCTTCATCAGACCTCTGCAGTCTCCATTCAATACCATGTGTGTCGTTCTGTCTTCTCGGTCTCCATCTTCGATGCTCGTCAATCTCTTTGATGTGAGACCTGTCGAATGAGGGTTTACGTCGATCCCGATGCTGTTCCTTTCAAGCTTCATTGCGACGACATTGGTGGTTCCAGATCCGCAAAAAGGGTCGAGGATCGTCTCGCCTTTGTGTGAGAACAGGCGAATGTACTTTTCGGGTAGCTCAGGGACGAATCTTGCGGGATGCGAGTCCTTCCAGACTTGTCTCCTCCGAACGTTAAGGACAGTTGATCCAAGCTCATATGTCTCCTTGCGACTCAAGCAGTTCATTCGGCCTTCCTTGCACGTGCAGGTTCTTTTGGTCGGAAGCCACGCGAATTCCATCTCTCTGATTACTGGCATCTGATACCTTCGCATCTAACGCGAAACGGAGTCAAAACCCTTTCTAGTGCACTTGCGGTGACGTTCTACGTTCCTCCTGCATATTGCCGCAATACAATACGTAGGCACAGGATCGATAGCTAACGGAATGCGTAGTCAAAATGATGAAAATCACAAATTGGTCCACGATTTCAACGCATTATTTTCAAAAGATACAAATAGGCGTATTCTTATGCCCCTCGCTATGTGTTGCCATGGCAAGGCAACCTTTGTCAAGGTAGGTTGAGCCGATGCAGATAACCGAAAACGCAAGAACGACTACGGGCACGCGGACGCGTGTCTCTGACGTCAGCCCGCTGAGCGGGATGTGTCCACTGTGTATAGAAGAGTGCCCAATGCTGTGCGAGGTAGGGAAATCAGCATTCCGCGGCCGAGAAGTACTATATCCAAGCCCAGAGTACTACGGTGTCAGCACCGCCGCCTCGAACAAGGACTTTTTCCTCGATTGGTCACATTTCCAGATCCTATCCGATCTTCTCGGAGCGTGGGGGATCGAACCAAATCCTGATAAGGCCTTCTTTGAGAATGTGGACATAGGCACGTCTGTCGCCACACGATCGAAGAGACCGATCAAGCTCAAAGTGCCTTTGATATTGGCTGGTCTGGGCTCCACGGCTGTGGCGAAGCGCAACTGGAACGGCCTTGCCAAAGGATCAGCGCTTTCTGGCACTATCCAGGTGATAGGGGAGAACGTATGCGGGATGGATCCTGAGGCGAGCTATTCGAACGGCAAAGTAAATGCATCGCCCGATCTCGAATGGAGAATAGAGACATACCGGGACCTTTGGGACGGGAAGCATGGCAACATTGCCGTGCAGACGAATGTAGAGGACCAGAGAGCGGCGGTCGACGACTACGCTATGTCAAAGCTAGAGGTCGATATCATCGAGCGCAAGTGGGGGCAGGGAGCGAAATCGATAGGCGGAGAGGTCAGACTTGACTCAATTGAACGAGCCATGGAGTTGAAGAGGCGGGGGTATATGGTGCTTCCAGATCCTGAGGATAAAATCGTCCAGGAGGAGTTCAGATCTGGTTCGTTCAAGACCTTCGAGAGGCACAGCCGTGTGGGATTCCCGAAAGAGAAGTCATTCGTTGAGGACGTCGAGTCTTTGAGGGAAAAGGGAGCTAAGTATGTGTTCCTCAAGACTGGTGCTTACAGACCTGAAGTTGTGGCGTTCACGATGAGAACGGCATCCGAAGCTAAGATCGACCTATTGACACTCGATGGCGCCGGAGGTGGTACAGGAATGAGCCCGGTTCCGATGATGAACGAATCGAGCACTCCGACGATACACCTCGAGGCGCAGGTTCTCAAGTGCATCAAGATATTGAAGAAACAGGGGAGCTTCATCCCTGACATTGCAATGGCCGGTGGATTCGTTAACGAGACTCAGATGTTCAAGTCCATGGCTATGAGCAATCTAGGTGAGGGACCGGTGATAAGGGCTATCGCGATGGCACGCGCTCCGCTCCTTGCCGTTATGAAATCGAGCTATTTCACTGAGCTTTCGAAAGTGAATAGGCTCCCGAAGGGGTTTTCGGACGAGTACGGCACTGACCCCACCAAGTTCTTCATCCAGGCCCATGAGATTGGACGCATGCATCCAAGCCGTGAGATCGGCGGTGACATTCCGTGGGGTGCGATTGGACTATACACATACTTTGTCGACCGCCTCGGGGAAGGATTGAAACAGCTCATGGCAGGTTCAAGAAAATTCAAGCTGACATACCTTGATCGGAGCGATATAGTATCATTGAGCGAACTTGCCCGTAAGGTCACCGGAATCGAGATGATGGAGGAATTGGCAGACCGTGTGATTCCGCCTATCCTGAAGGCAAAAGACCAAGGCCTTGTCGAGTAACCGACCATTTCGCCGACTCGATCCACCAGCAAGCCTGGAATCAGTAAGAGCAGGAGATGAGGAAAAAGCGGACCTCTCCAAACAGAAGAAGCGTGACATTCGATTGCACACGCTTACTGGAGTGGTCGCCATCTCCCGCCTTTTCTCTCAGTGTGGGACGATCAAATCCTTTCGACAAAGATTCACGTGCAATGGTGTCGAAAGACTCGACCTGAATCAAGGGCTATCCGATTCCTCGACCAACGAATCGACCTCTCCAAAAGGATTAATATGAAAAATCGCATTAACAGCAAACACCGTGTCAGTGCGCGGATTTATGCATGGGAAGCATCGCTTGTCGTGTGACAGGATGGAGAACAGCGAGACTCGGAGAGGTATTCTTCCCTCGAAAGAACTTATCGGCAAGCTGTTTTCTACTGTGTTGTTCTTGAGGCAAATGGAATGAACTCAGTCCATTGCATCCCGGAGTGATTTTGTGGATCTGTTCGAAGCTATCAAGGTCAGAAAGAGCGTGAGGAGATTCAAGCGAGATTCAGTCCCTGAAGAGTCGCTGAAGAGGATTTTGAACGCGGCAAGAATGGCTCCGACCGCTGAGAACTACCAGCCCTGGAAGATCGTGGTCGTGACCGATGAGGATACGAAACGGAAACTCGTACCGGCGTGCAACAACCAGCGATTCGTTGCAGAAGCACCAATCATTCTGGTAGCTTGTGGCTTGCCTGATGAGGCATATCCTATTATGGGCGGTTACATGAACAGCTATCCTGTCGATGTCGCAATCGTGCTCGATCATGTTATGCTTGCTGCGGCTGCCGAGGGACTGGGAACCTGCTGGATCGGCTCTTTCAAAGAGGAGAGGATTTCAGAGGCGATCGGTGCGCCTCCAGAAGCGAAGGTCGTTGCACTCAGTCCGCTTGGATATCCAGCCGAGGAAGCAGAGCGGACCGATAGGAAGAACCTCACCGAGCTCGTCTCCTACAATAGATATTGAGTTCGAAGCCGCGCGGAGGATGCCAGTGAAGGCGAATGATATCGTTCCATGCGATAGAAGGCCTCCGATGATGTTTTATCCATGTAGTTCTAATGTGATTTGCCAATGGCACGGTCCTCAACTGCGATGCAGCGCAGAATCCCCGCCGTATCGCCCAATCTGCCGGGGATCGAACCCTAACATATGCGGGGAAGAAATTAACTCAAATAAGTCTATGAACTATGGCTAGGGAGTTGCAACATGTCTGAGACGGTCGGAAAAACTAGTGACGATATCAAGATTGACAGGACCCTCGATGCAGTTGGACTGTATTGTCCGGTTCCAATACTAAAG
>JBGOWR010000033.1:0-7314 GCA_041478695.1 Thermoplasmata archaeon
CGAGGTATTCTATACCCACGCCGGCCCGGAGATATGTGTCGCCGCAACGAAAACCTACATCACCCAGCTTATGGCACTTTACATCCTGGGCATGCGAATAGGTCATTCACGTGGCGCCTTAAGTCACGATGCTCTGAGACTGTTGAGGTCAGAACTGCGTTCTATGCCTCAATATGTCAGGGAGGTCCTTGAAAATGCAGCCGCGATAGAAGAAGCGACGGACATGCTTGTGAACGCGAGGGACGTCTTCTTCATAGGTCGAAACATAAACTATCCTACGGTCCTCGAGGGGGCGCTGAAGTTGAAGGAGATCTCCTACATACATGCGGAAGGATATGCCGCGGGGGAGCTCAAACATGGACCATTGGCTCTATTAAATCCCGATATGCCAGTCGTTGCTGTATGTATCAGGGATCACACCTACGAGAAAATGCTTGCGAATTTGACCGAAGTCGCTGCAAGGGATAGTCCGGTGCTCGCTATCGGATATGACGACGACACCGAGTTGAACTCAGTAGCCAATAAGGTGATAGGCATACCGAAGGTCAAACCAATATTCACGCCCGTGCTGATTGCGGTGATCCTCCAGTTACTGGCCTACTATACCGCGAGAAGAAAGGGTTGTCCGATAGACAAGCCACGGAATCTCGCCAAGAGTGTGACCGTGGAGTGATCAGGCTAGCCTCTCAGGGCAGACGTTTCTTCTTGAACAGGACCGACACTTGCCAACTCTGTTATGGTTCCGATGTACGTCTTGGGTCTTGATCAGGTTCCTCATATCGTCCAGCTTTGAGATTAGAAGCGCCTTCATTTCGTCATTGAACTCTATCTCGTGCTCGATGTTGTCATACTTGAGTATTCCATGTGTGACCTTGGTCCCATCTTCCTCGCTCAGGAGGAGGCAGTAGGCCGCCACGCGTAGGATATGCGAGAACAAAGGCCCTTTAGGTTTGCGTCCAGTCTTCACGTCGACTGGTACCAACTCTCCATCGATCGATAGTATGTAGTCCGGTCTTCCTGCCAACCCATATCGTTCAGACTTCAACAGTTTGGATTCTTTTCTTCCAACGTATCTTATCTCTCCGCTTATGTCCTTCTTCCTTTTTTTCTGAGTAGCTGTCTGGCTTGCCGACATCGAAATGTACAACGCGATACTGGCTCCCATAAGCCAGATCAACGCCGCAACCTCGTAGATCATCGCGATCTCAGGGTCCACACCCAGTGCCGTCACGGAATTCAGAGTGATGACCATCGCGATTATCGCGAATATGACGATTACTTGCTCATATTGCGAGCGCATGCGTTTCTCCTTGATCGAGGCGGATCTGTAAAGCATGAATATGGCCGCGATGACCCAAGGTATTGACAGCAGGCCTAGTATCTGGCTCCATTCTTCGTGGTTTTCCAACGGTCTGAAGACGACGCCTATAATCGCGAGCGCCGTGGCGGTCAAGGCGAACCAGAGCACCACTCTCTCCCATATTCTCGCCTTCTCTTCCTGGTCGACGATATCGGACAGTTCGATCGAGAGGGCTTTATGTTCTCTCTCCCCCTCTTCCAGGACAGGAGAAGTGATGTCACCCTTGGTGCTCAACCACCAGCTCAGGGGACAATACGCATATCGCTCTAGGTCACTCGCCGAGATCGTTTCCATCTCAATTGTAGGAACTACTTCAATGTCCGTAATACTTATGTTCCTCTAGCATTGTCACTGCTGATCTTCTCGCATCTGTGCTTCACGAGCGACGAGTCGACGATCATGATGCCCTCCGGTTGATCAATGTCGTCAACTATGCCGAACCAGTAGACCACCAAGCCGCTTCCAAAAAGCTCGTTGTAAGGTATGAGTTGGTTCCTGATATTCTTCTTTACCTCGATGCTGTCGCCGAAAGACGCCTTTGACTCGATCCAATTGATCTCCCATCCGTTTACTCTGATGGGTTCATCTAACAGGCAGTCTGGTGTCTTCGGGAACTCTCCTCTGAGATCTCGCTCGGTTCTATACTTTATCTCGTGCGAATTGAGCCACTCTTTCAAACGTTCTTCTCCCCAAGCACCTCGCTTGTATTGACTCTCCGATGCCTTGGGCGAGTAGACTATGTCCGCTCTCGCTATCTCAGTGATTTCCTTCCTGGTCCTTCCGTTCTCGATGAGCTCCGGATTCTTGACATAGTTCCAGTACTGTTTCTTAGAGAAACCGATTTCCTGGAAAATCATCAGCCCCGTCAGAATCGGCGGGAATCTCCACTTTCTAGATATCGACAGCATGCTCCTCCCGCTTTTCCACTCTCTGACAAGCCGGTCAGCGTCCCGTTTCACTCTGTAGAATTTTCTGGTCGTCTCTCTTACGGTCTTTTGTGTGAATATCACGGTGAGAAGTTCTTCATCGAGGCTCAATTTCTGCGCAAGATGTCTTATGTCAGAAGGATCATTCAATGATTCGTATACCGACCTGTACTCGCTGTATTTCATCATTTCACACTGTTCTCGATCATTCTTTTTGTCGTCGTAGCGGGCGATTCATATTTATAGTTGTCGACATTCTGAGACATACTGGAAGCAAGTGATTCACATCAAACGATTTTCTCAATTCTTTGAACGGTTTCTTAATCTCCCGCACTGTCTACCGAACCTGAAGTTCGGACATTCCCTATCGAATCGATGCCGAAAGGATATTCGTTTCTTCATAAGACCACTCACCAGATATCACAGATCAATCTGGAGATTATGCAATATGATTAAATATGAATGAATGCGATTCACATCAAGAAGGGAAATCCCACTTATGGCATTCGGGTCATGCGTGGGATAGGAAGGGATGTCGTTGGCGAATAGTTCATTCTTTGCCGATAGTAGAGGTCCACCGTGGCTTCCAGCGAGCGCTGCGGACGCAAGAAAGATTGCCTATTGGGGCCAGCTGATGTGCTTTGTGTTCATGATCGTCTTTCTCATTCTCGGAGTCCTCTTCCTAATCGCCCGCGAATTCGGAGGGGGATTTGGATGGGGGGCATACTTTGTAATATCCGGGTTTGCGGATTTCATCATTCTCATTCTGTTGAAATCGACCGTCTTCGAGCATATGGACCAAGGGAGGTTCAATGAGGCAAGCGATCATCTCCTCGTCCTAGGCGTTCTGGGAATTGTCCTCGGCGTGATTCCAGGCATATTCCTCATAACTGCATTTGCGAGGCTGCAGGAAGTCTTCCAGCCTCAATATCAGCCGTACGCGCCTGGCACGTATCAGGAAGGTAGACCGCCAGAGGCACCATCCGTACCATATCCTCCTCCTGAGCCAGTACCGGCACCGCAGCAAGCTCCTGCTCAGAGCCAGCCTGAAACGGCTCAACCGAAGCAGAAGCACCCTGAGATGGTAAAATGCAAGAAGTGCGGCGTCCAATACCCGGCGTTCATGAGAACCTGCCCCAATTGTGGCGAGGAAAGGTAGGACCTCTTCTGCTAGATGTCCCCATATTCTTTATTTTGATCTGTTATATTTTTTGATGGCTCTAAGACTATCCTTCGACTGAAGATTAGTATCTAGTCGAACACTCAGAATCATAGAGGACACCTCCTCTGTGGACTATCCTTCTTATCCTGTGATAAGGTATCTTGGCATTTCCTGTGAGAAAGAATGATCTTTCCAGCTCGACAATCTCTTCCCCGCTTATTACTCTTAGGTCATTCGGCGCCCCTCTGTGGACGTAGGATATCTCCGCCTCGGCGAGACCCAACTCGTCTCTCCATTTCAGCCTGTTCAGGATGTCTCTGGGGTATACCACATTTCTACTACGCGAGTGCCAACAGAAAGTTTTTTCCTCGGTACGGCGCTCCAATGACTATGAAGCCGATGATGATACGGGATACTCACGCGCATGCGTTCCTAACCATTAGTCCTTGGAGGCACACAGATGAACAAGGTT
Organism: Thermoplasmata archaeon; assembly: GCA_041478695.1. Lineage (GTDB taxonomy): Archaea > Thermoplasmatota > Thermoplasmata > Methanomassiliicoccales > JACIVX01 > JAJRAG01. Next base: position 3,921 of record JBGOWR010000033.1, read on the forward strand.
GAGAGTTTTAGATGCAAGATTGTCTCTTTTGATGAGATCTCGAAATGGACCGCCATGGTGGCGAAGAAGATACGTGAACGCCAATGTAAACCTACGGTCATCGTCGGCCTGACGAGGGGTGGTTGGATACCTGCTAGGTTGCTCTGCGATCATCTTGAGGTCAAGAAGCTGTACGCGGTGAAGACTGAACACTGGGGCGTGACCGCGAATCCGAACGGAAAGGCGATCCTGACTCAGGAGTTGAACGCCAACATCGAAAACGAAAGCGTCCTCGTGGTAGACGACATAACTGATACGGGCGAGAGCCTGACCCTGGCGATGGCGCATCTCTCCGAGATGAGGCCGAGAGAACTGAAGAGTGCCACGCTTCTCCACATTACACATGCCAAGATAGAGCCCGATTTCTACTCCGTCAAAGTCCCCGAGGAGAAGTGGACCTGGTTCATCTTCCCTTGGAATCTTCACGAGGATCTGAGGACGCTGCTGCCAAAGACACTGAGTGAACCCAAGACCGTGAACCAGATCAGAATATCGTTTAGAAACCAGTTTCGGGTCAATGTCCCGGAAGCCCTGCTAAGAATGACCCTTGATGATTTGGCGGTCAAGAAAATGGTCCACCGCTCTGGGAAGACTTGGAAGAAGACCGATTGATTGCCCGAGATTCTCTTCTCCATTGCGGACCGTCTTTCGATCGAAATGGCAGAACCCAGCGAGATAAGGCTTATTAGCGGACCACGATATCACGGCAGCGATGCTTGTAAGGTTCAAGAGGAGTCTGGAAGAGTCGAGAATCGTACGGATGGGATCCTATGACTACATCGTCAGTCCGCTCACTGATGGCATCCCCCGTGTCGATCCTGTTGTTCTGAGGGAGGTCCTCGACAGTGTTCTGGCGATAGGCGATTTCCGTTGCGATCTGCTTCTGGCTCCCGAGGCGATGGGAATACCGCTTGTCGCTCCGTTGTCCTTGGAGCTTTCCATCCCTTTCAGCGTAGTAAGGAAAAGGGGGTATGGCCTTCCCGGGGAAGTGAATGTGAACCAGGTTACCGGTTATTCAAAGGGTGACATGTTCATCAATGGTATAACGAAGGGAGAGAGGGTCGTCGTCATCGACGATATCATCAGCACGGGGGGTACTCTCCGCGCAATAATCAAAGCTTTGCTGTCGATGGAGGTCGAACTGGTCGACGTCATCGCTATTGTCGAGAAATCGGGTGGGAAGGGGCAATTGGAGAAAGAGCTGGGCATTTGCATAAAGACTCTCGTGAAAGTTGAGGTGCGAGACGGCAGAGTCTATGTCAATTGATGAGTCTCCTCTTCATCATGTACACCGAAAGATAGAACGTCATGACCGTAAGCACCGCGATGTAGAGTATTCCGACAAGATCCATTGGTGGATAGATGTTGAAACTCAAATCCCTCACAATGGTCGTCGTGTGAGTCAACGGGAGTATTTGGGCCATGGTCTGTCCCCAGTTGGGCAGTACGGACAACGGAAAGAACGTTCCGCTGAAAAGGAACATCGGGGTTATCAGAAGGAAGAATGGGTAGTTGAACGAATCGATGTTCGGGACGATCGCTGTGAAGATCATCGCGACCGAAGCGAACATAAGCCCGGACAAGAAGGCGATGAAAGGAACGAATATGATACCAGGGAAATCGGCGAGGCCAGCGACAACTACGACCCCGAGGACTATTGTCGAGTTGACCAGACTCTTCGTGGCTCCCCACAGAATCTCGCCGGTTATCACGTCCTCGATCGTGAGAGGCGTCGTTATGATGGCGTCGAAGGTCTTCTGGTAGTGCATCCTCACGTAAGAGCCGTAGGTACATTCGAAGAATGCGGAGTACATGATTGAAATTGATATGAGCCCCGGGGCCAGGAACTTTATGTAGTCCACGAAGCGGCCCTCGTATGTGACCTGACCTATCAATACCCCGAATCCTAGTCCCATGGCCACGAGATACAATAGAGGTTCGAGAAACGGAGGAAGGAAGTTTGTCTTCCAAGTCGTCAGGAAAACATCCTTGTTCCTGCGCCATACGGCAAACGATCTCCAGCTTATGTTCGAAATTATGCTCAGTCTCTCAACCCCCTGCCCGTGAGCTTCAGGAAGACGTCCTCAAGCGTGGCCTTCCTCATCACATTATAGTTGAGAGAAAGATCTCGATTGATTTCCTGTCGGACGGATTCAAGGTCTTTTGCGTAGACGTATATCCTGTCATTGAATCTCTCGTAGGACAGCCCACGATTCTTCAGATAGGGTTCTAGAGCATCGTTCTGACCTGCGATTTCGATGACGCCAGTTCCGATAGTCTCATCAATCAAACGATTGGGAGGTCCCTCCACAAGGATCTTCCCTGTCTCCATTATCACCAGTCTGTCACAAAGCCGTTCCGCCTCGTCCATGTAGTGCGTCGTTATCAGCACCGTGACCCCTCTGCTCTTGAGTTCCCCTATCTTGTCCCATATCAAGTGTCTCGCCTGAGGATCCAGCCCCGTCGTGGGTTCGTCGAGGACGAGGATCCTTGGTTCGTTTATCAACGCTCTTGCGATTATCAGGCGACGTTTCATTCCACCGGACAACTCAGTTATCAGGACGTCGGATTTTTCCTTGAGATGCATGAACTGGAGCAGCCCGTCCGCCCTGCTTGACGCGAGCTCTTTCGGCATTTCGAAGTATCGTGCATACGTCGTCAAGTTCTTGAAAACCGAAAAGTCAGGATCTAGATTGTTCTCCTGAGGCGCTACACCTATCATTCTCTTTATCTCTCTCGGCTTCAAGTTAACGTTCATGCCGAGGACCTCTAAGGTCCCCTTTGTGACCGGTGACGTACAGCATATCATTCTCATGATTGTGGTCTTGCCCGCGCCGTTCGGACCCAGAAAACCGAAGCACTCGCCTTCGTTCACTTGAAAGCTGACGTTGTCAACCGCGACGAGGGAGTCGAATTTCTTTGTCAGGTCCTCTGCTCTAATGACCACTTTCATGTCAGCCGATGTAATCTGCAAACCTCTTTAACTACTCTCGGGAAATCTGTTCGTTTCTGAAGACTGAGGGTAAGGGAATCCGATATCCACTTCTTGAGCGAATTCAAAACGTGGACTTCCAAGAAGTTCTTCTTGTGTTCTACTTCTCAATTGCTGGATCATTACTGGGGATATTGAGCGGTCTCGCACCAGGGATCCATGTCAACACGCTCGCTATCCTTCTGGTGAGTCTTTATGGTCCGATCCAGACCTCAATGTCATGGATATGCGGCCCGATCGGTGCTGACACCACTCTTTTTCCTATCCTCATCTCAGCCTTGATCGTGTCCGCCGCCGTGGTTCACTCCTTCGTCGATTTCGTACCTTCCGTTTTCCTAGGGGCGCCGGATGAGTCTCAGGTGC
>JBGOWR010000193.1:0-2585 GCA_041478695.1 Thermoplasmata archaeon
AATCCTTTCGTCCTAGCCACCGGCGCTAGTGAGACGGAATTACTTGGCGACGTTCGTCATGACCCGTATGGTGGTCATCCTGCCCTGGGTACCCAACCATACGACAGAGTGATACCAGGAGCAATCCACGAAGCGCATCAAGGAGTGCTTTTCCTGGATGAGTTGCCTCATCTGGGCCATTTACAACGATCTATCCTGACCGGGATGCAAGAAAAACGCTTCCCGATTGCTGGAAGGAATCCCCAGAGCTCCGGAGCTAGCGTCAAAGTCGAGAGTGTTCCTTGCGACTTCATCTTTGTAGGGGCGTGCAACATACAAGACCTTGAACAGATCCTCTCACCGCTTCGCTCGAGAATCAATGGAAGCGGCTATGAGGTCCTGGTGGAGACTTCGATGGAAGACTCTCCAGACAACAGAGCTCTCCTAGCACAATTCATTGCGCAGGAGATATCGATAGACGGCAGGATTCCGCAGGCCTCTCATTCAGGAATCGATGCTATCACAAAAGAAGCGCGGAGAAGGGCGAATGCCATTGATGGCAAGACTGGAGCACTGACTCTGAGACTGAGGGAGCTCGGCGGTTTGATTCGGTCAGCTGGAGATCTCGCGGTCATCGCGGGTGACGAGTTTATCGAGGAGAGACACATAAAGGATGCGGTAAAGAGGAGTAGGACCGCTGAGGAACAGATAAAAGACCGTTATGGGTCTTACCAGAAGGGGCTCTCCACAGACATCACGCACTCGCAGAAAGAGAAATCTCCCTATTATTTCTGGAACGAGCACCGAAACGATCAGATGTTCCACTAAAGGAAGAAATGCATCTTGTACGCATGCTCTCCATCCGTATAGTATCTCTTGATTTCCCCGGTTGACTGGAACCCCATCTTCCCATAGAAGAGTATCGCTGGAATGTTACTCTCTCTTACCTCAAGCGTTATGTATCTGACTCCTTTCTTTGCGCATTCCGCGCAGAATCGGTGGAACAAGAGGGTTCCATACCCTCTCCTCCTCTTGTCCCCCCTTACAGCCAGCATCAGGATTCTTGCTTGAATACTTGATACCATCACACCAAGAATGAACCCCTGAACAATTCCGAGGTCCTCGATCAATATGAACCCCTCAGGCCAATAATGGTGCAAATTGACGAAAAGAGATGGTGTGTACCGTTCCCTTAGTTCCGAGCAGGCAAGATCGAAGACAGGCGTCAGGTCGCCTAGCTCGAAGGATCGAATAAACACGAACGACTTAACACGCTATCCAGTCTTAATTCTTTTGAGGATCTTCCAAGCCACGAATACTCCGGTTCCGACACCCAGAGGTACGTAAAGCAAAAGATCGTTCTTTCCGACTTCAATCGTCCTCAGCACAAGTATCTCTACCTCTGAAGTAGCCGAATTGTTGAATTTATCCAAGATAATGACCGAGATCAAATGCTTACCTGGTTCAAGTCTGACTAAGTTTATGGGACCCTCCCATTCGAACGATCCATCGCCGCCATCGTCCCAACGGATGCTAGCTATGCCCGAATTGTCGGTTGACCTGGAGGCATCCAGTAGGACAGGGGTGCCCTCGTAGACTGTAGCGCTGTAGAATGAGAGATTGACTATTGGAGGGTATGGGTCTGTTGCCCAGTCCATCCAGAAAGTGTCGCCAAAAAACATGGCGACCTCAGAAGATGATATCTCGATCCCAACTTCCCTGTTCTCATCAAACGAAGCATCCACCCAGTTCATACTGGAGACAATGGTCGTATTGTCAATGATTATTCCTTTGTTGTGAATTATCTGAAATGGGTGATATTGGGATACGAGTCTTGCGCGAAGGTCCACTGAAAGCTCCTGGGCTTTCCGATTCAAACCTTCCACTATCTCCGTATTGTTCCTGGTCTCTCCCGAACTGAACCAAGACGAATCGAGCAATACCCTCACACTGACCCCTCTTGATGCGGCGGAGAAAAGGCTGGAAACTAGACCATCGGAGCTCAGCCAAGAAGGGCTGCAATAGAATTGCTCTACAAGAATCCTCGAGCTTGCGTTCTGCATCAAGTCAGCAATCCTATCTCTTGCAAAGTCCGGTGCTAGCAATGGTCGAACGTACGCCTGGAATTGCGGCAAGTCCACCGAATCCTGATCGTCCACAAATGGAAGGTCGATCATCTGGTTGTCATCCCTATCTAGGACCTGCCCGATCGGCTGAATATCTAGGCTTCCATTGAACGAATCCCGCTCGAAGACGTCGGTCAAGAATGATGCAACATCTCGGCTCTCGACCACAACCCCCCAACCTCGGTTATGGTCTATCCCGTTCTTTACCCAATTCTCCGACATTATGACTGAGCGACGCCCATCCATTATGGCATACTTGCAATGAAGATAATCGTAACGTTTGAATCCATCTCTCGATTTGAGGAAAGACATAGTCGCTCCGGCATCCTCCAATTTCCAAGCGGAGGATTTCCCCATCTCAGACAGGCCCCCGACTGGTTGCCCCTCAAGAAGGATTGACACATCAACAGCATTTCTTGCCCGTGAAGATAGGACAGAGACTATCTCAGGATCGTCCAGTTCATATACCGAAGCTTTTAT
>JBGOWR010000161.1:0-3008 GCA_041478695.1 Thermoplasmata archaeon
CGAGATCAGAAGTAAGCTACGCGAGAGGGCCGAGTTCGCCTTCAAGAAATTGAACTCGATCCCGGGCATCAGCACGACCAAGCCTCAAGGAGCCTTCTATGTTTTTCCCCGATATCAGTCAAAGCGCTGGAAGGACGACAGAGAATTTGTACTGGATCTTCTGAACAACGCGCACTTGCTAGTCGTCCCAGGTTCAGGGTTTGGGGATGAATATGGGAAAGGCCACTTCCGTTTGGTCTTCCTGCCTGACATTGAAACTCTAGGCAGAGCCTTTGATGCACTGGCGGATTTCATGGGGAAATATTCTTGATCGTTTCACATCATGCAAGATGACCGTCAACCATCGAACTTGTCCCAGGACTCTGGGAATGATCTCTCCAGTCCGGCAAGCTTTGCCCCAGTCATCGCAGCGGTGTTCAGATCCAGTGCTCTGATGTCATCCATCGTGATTGTGCGGAGATTGTCGTGGCCAGAGAGCATGGCCAATATCTTAAGCTCCTCTGCACATGCGCTCACAAAGTTCGCAAGTCGCCGCGAAGCGGACTCGACGTCGATACAGGCCCGGAACTTCGCATCCTGGGTCGCAAGGCCGTAATGACATGCACCTTTGTGGCAGGACATGCAACTCCTGCATCCAATAGCGATTTCTGCTGCCGTTCCAAATCCGATCGCATCAGCACCCAACGCGATTGCCTTGTACGCGTCTGCACCGTTCCTCATGCCTCCGAGGGCGATCAGCTTCACCCTATCCTTCAATCCGAGGTCCCTGAGCGCCTTCGCTGATTGTCTGATGCATGCTATCGTCGGTATGCCCGCATTCTGAGTGACTATGTCCGGGGACGCACCTGTTCCGCCTACCATCCCATCGATGGAGATCGCATCCGCTCCAGCCTCAGCTGCAATATAGGTGTCTTCGTATGGTCTCGCAGGTCCAAGTTTGAACATGATCGGTTTCTCGTGACCAGTCAAATCCCTAAGGATTTCCACCTGAGTACTCAAGTCCTTCGAGTTCTCTATGTCGTAATGTCGGCAGGGCGAAAGAGCGTCTGTTCCAGTAGGTATCCCCCTTACCTTCGCCACGTCCGGAGTGACTTTTATGCCGAGGAGATGTCCCCCCATGCCTGGCTTAGCACCTTGTCCAATCTTGATCTCGATCGCATCGGAGGCGAGCAGATAATCGAGCGAGACTCCCCATCTCCCAGTGGACCACTGCACCACGAGATTTCCTCCTGGTGCCCATCTCCTGATACCTTTCTTAGAAGCTCTAGGACTGTCATATCCATGCGTCATTATAGCTTCCCCAGGGAACATGCCCCCTTCACCAGTGTTTGCAATGATCCCGAGCCTAGCGGCCGCGACGGCGTAAGCCATTTTGCCCTCCTTCGATATCGCTCCGTAGGACATAGCGGCCAATACAAAGGGCATTGCGAGTTGTATCGGTTTGGAGCATGTCTTCTCTCCGATCAAGACATTCATGTCGAATTTCTCGCGATATTTATCCCTCGGTGGCTTGCCAGCAAGTTGAGACGGCACTATGACGAGCCCCTCGAAGTGAGGGATGCTTCCCATTGTGCCGAATCCTCTAAGATCGTACTCACCGGTCTCAGCCTTCTTGTGTATCTCCTCGATCGTTTGAGTTGTCCATATCCCCCTGGACATGGATTCCGGGGTGGTCGGTCGGACATAGATGCAGCTGTTCGGGCACGCCTTCTCCAAACATATCTTGCATCCAACGCAAGCGAGCTCGTTCGCGACGTAGATCCTTCCATTTTCATCTCTATCGAAGACCGCGTATTCACAGGCTTCCGCACAAGCTCCGCATTTCCACGGTTGTTGCCAGCTCTGACAGCGATCTCTCTCTATCGTCACCCAGTACTGTCCTATCATGGTCATGGGCTCACCGTCTTCGACGACACCGTCGGTTTCTCCTGATAGAAAGGCTTTGCAGATGCAGGCGTGATCTTCTGGAACGACCGGGCGTTGGCAGACATGTTGAGCCTTCCGAGGACCGTGTTGAGCTTGTCGATGTCATCGGAACGCATCTTCTCCACCTTTGTGTTGTTACCAAGGGTTCGATATGATCCGAGGACATAGATTGACCCTCTGATTATGTAGTCACCTAAGGATTCTCCAGCATCCCCGAGTATTATGATTTCACCGGCTGTCATATATGTGCCTGCGTTATCTCCCACATCGCCTCGGACGACCACAACTGCTCCTTTGTTCATGGTTCCAAGGAAGTCCCCCGCGGAGCCGCCAATAGCCAACGTGCCGCCATAGCAGTAATCAGCAGCGCCGTTCCCGACATCTTTGCGAATAATTATGCTGCCGGCGGTCATGTTGTCCCCGACGAACCTACCTGCCGACCCTTCAACTCTCAGAATCGCACCATCATTGAGTATGCCAAAATAGTCGCTGACATCTCCTTTCACGATCACGGACCCCTTCTTCATCCCCCCACAGAGACCTTTCAAATGGGAGGCATTGGTGACCGCGACCTCCTCTCCTGATTCAGCAGACCTTCTTATCTGTGCGTTACCCTCGTTCAGTCCGTTGTGGGTCAGGTCCAATGTCTCCGTCATCAGCTCTGCCTCCTGCTCAGCTCGGTGTAACGTCTCAAGGCTTCTACCCTCTTAGCGGGGTCTGTTAGACCCTGCAACATCAATAGGAGCTCCTCATCGAACTGCTGGGATCTCTTCCGCCTTTGTTTGTTCCTTTTACCCAAATATAGCTGGTTCGTGTCGACGCTCTTAGTGATCTCAAGGTGTCCGGTCTGGACGCCTCTCATGAGAAGGCTCTCCCCGGCCGGATTCCTAGTGATGACCGTGCAATATCCGTATCGTGATCCAGTATATCCTATTGAAAGGTCAGCGGACTCAGCAAGGTAATCGGTGCATCTTGCGCAACCTTTTCTCAAGTACTTTTGGGTGCTCGCCAGCGAAATGTCTCTCACCGTACCGTCCCTTAAGGTCACTGTAAGAAGCTTGTCCGCGGTCGACCTGTCCATC
>JBGOWR010000062.1:0-5280 GCA_041478695.1 Thermoplasmata archaeon
ATCATCATATATGTGCAACCCGACGCTTCCACCTGAGGACACATCATTTCCACCGGAGTCTCTGAGAACGAAGTATACGGAAAAGGCGTCGGTCGTAGCGCTCAGCCCAAACGTTTGGATCAGCTGAGGGCTGCTCTCAGAGGTGCCGATCATACTCAATGCGAGCGATGCGACAACTCCCAGTATTATGAGGCTGACCGCGAGCCCTCTCTTCCTCAACTCCCATCCCAGCTAGAGTGAGTTGCCTGGGCGTATATTACGATTGCGTACCGAGCATCGGAACGCGACCATTCTTCCTTTCATGAAGGAGGCTCTGACTAGGCGTATTTGCTCTTCGTTCTGTCTGCAGGATTGAATTTCGGGCGAGCTGGGCTAAGGTGTGGATGTGTCATCACGACTGGTGTCTGGTGCAGGGGAAGATAGATATAGTGTAAAGGCGAATTCGCCGCTCCGCATCCATCGAAGGAAGCAATGGGGACGAGTTCAATGATGTTCTTGACGTTGAAAATAGTGCAGCAGCCAGGTGAGAATGGCGGGACGATTGAGATCCTGAAGCGCAAGACGATAACATGTAGGGTCAGGCTCGGAGTCGTGGCGTTTGCGGACGAGGATGAGAAACGCTATCTGATCAATATTCTGACGCAGAACGGATCTGCGGGCGAGATCGTTCCGTAGAAGTGAGGGAGCGTTCGACCGATATTTATTATAGCAACCTTCTGTCTTCGATGGTTGCATGCGCGGAATGACATTCGCCGAGAAGGTGCTGTCTCGTGCCAGCGGGAGGCAGGCAAGCCCTGGGGATATCGTAAATGCAAGGATCGATATGGCGATGTCGCACGAGAACTCCCTGCTCGTGATGAAGGCCTTCAGGGAAATGGGCGCTAGTAAAATATGGGACAAGAACAAAGTCGCGATTCTTTTTGACCACAGGATCCCAGCAAACACTGTGAAGACCGCTGAAGGCCACAAGACCATCAGGGAGTTCGTACGCGGGGCCGAACTTCCGAATTTCTATGATCTGGGAGAAGGCATATGTCATCAAGTCCTACCTGAGAAGGGACTGACGCTGCCGGGCACGTTGATCGTTGGGACCGATTCACACACGACGACCTACGGAGCTTTCGGGGCATTTGCCACTGGAATCGGTGCAACGGAGATGGCTGCGGTGTGGGCCACGGGGGAGCTCTGGTTGCTAGTCCCGGAGACTCTCAGAGTGCGCATGAACGGCACTCTATCCAACCGCGTATCGCCCAAGGACGCGATTCTCCATATGATAGGAGACATTGGCGCGGATGGCGCCGACTACGCATGCGTCGAGTTCTCAGGCGAATCGGTGGACAGCATGTCCGTCGCAGGCAGAATGGTCTTGTCGAACATGAGCACAGAGATGGGGGCGAAGGCCGGCGTCGTGTTCCCGGACGACAAGACGTATGAATGGCTATCCCCAAGGACGAACAAGAAGTGGGAAACCGTCTCCTCTGACCCGTCGGCGGCGGTCAAAGACACGTTCGAGTACGAAATGTTGGATCTAGGACCACAAGTAGCTCGTCCCCACCGCGTAGATGACGTAGTGCCCGTTGAAGAGGTCGAGGGCAGACCGATCGACCAGGCGTTCATAGGATCATGCACTAATGGCAGGATGGAGGATCTGCAGGCGGCGAGGGAGGTCCTTCGCGGCAGGAAGGTCTCCGGATCCTCGCGGCTGATCGTCGCACCAGCTTCCAGGGAGACCTACCATGATGCCTTGGAGAATGGCGTCCTGGCGGACCTCGTAAGGTCAGGTGCCGTCATCATCAATCCAGGTTGCGGTCCATGTCTCGGGGCACATCAGGGTCTTCTTGCTCAGGGCGAGAGGTGCATCTCAACCACGAACCGGAACTTCAAGGGAAGAATGGGCAGTCCGGACGCAGAGATATATCTGGCGAGCCCTGCCACGGTCGCTGCGAGCGCGTTGAGAGGGGAGATAACAGACCCGAGGGAGGTGTGAGATGATCGAGGGTCGCGTCTGGAAGTATGGGGATCATGTCAACACAGATCTGATCATTCCCGGCAGGTACCTTGACGATTACGATCTCAGATCACTCGCTGCGCACGTGATGGAGGATCTCGACCCTTCGTTCAGCAAGAAGGTGAGACATGGGGATATCGTTGTTGCCGGTCGCAACTTCGGTTGCGGGTCGAGCAGGGAGCAGGCACCGGTGGCTTTGAAGCATGTCGGAGTCAGCGCTGTCGTGGCAGGAAGCTTCGCCAGGATATTCTACCGGAACGCGATAAACGTCGGTCTTCCGGTCATCGTATGTCCCGAGGCGGCAAGTAGACTGGTGGATGGCGATATTGTTGTGATCGATATGGAAAAGGGAGTGCTGGTAAGACCATCCTCACATCTTAGAATCCAGTTCAAGCCTCTTCCGGATTTCCTACTTGAGATCTTGAGCGATGGCGGGCTAGTCCCTCACATGAAGAAGAGATGCTTGAAGTGACGCCGATAGGTCCGTTATCGCAGAACGCGCTGTTCTAAAGCGACGATGAATATGTTTCTAGGGCTTGTCAGAGGAGCATCTGGCCAGGTCTTCCTTATGGTGCAAAAGGTTTATAAGGCCCCTGTCGATATGGGGAACCTCCCGCATGGTGACTTTATGAAATTTACTAGATTTGAGAAGGCGCGCATAATCGGTGCAAGGGCACTGCAGATTTCTCTGGGGGCGCCCGTTCTCATCGACATTCCCGAAGGCATGATCGACCCTATTGCGATCGCTATGTTGGAGTTCGACAGGAAGGTCATTCCAATCACGGTCAAAAGAGACACATGAGGTTATTCGATGACAGACGATGTAAAGACGGACCTTTTGGTTACTGAGGATGTCTATCTGACGTCCGGAGTTCACATCGGTACCCAGCAAAAGAGCGCCGATATGAAGCCGTTCATTTTCAAGGTAAGGTCAGATGGACTTTACGTACTTGATGTGAAGCAGACCGACCTTCGCGTCAGGGCGGTTGCGAAGTTCCTTTCCCGCTTCCCTCTCGACAAGATCATGATCGTGTCCGCAAGGCAATACGGTCAGAAACCGGCAAAGGTCTTCGCCAAGGCCATAGGCGCGCAAGTGATCGCGGGCAGGTTCGTTCCCGGATCCCTTACGAATCCTACCCTTCCGCAATATGTGGAGCCAGATGTTCTTTTCGTTACTGATCCCGCAGCCGATCAACAGGCCGTGGCAGAGGCGCTCAATATCGGCATACCGATCGTGGCGCTCTGCGATGCGAACAACGAGACGAGGAACGTCGACCTCGTGCTACCGACGAACAACAAAGGGCGCAGAGCTCTGGCATGCGTCTACTGGTTGCTTACCCGAGAAATACTGAAGGGGCGCAAACTTATCGCCAGCGATGCGGACTTAAAATTGACAATAGATGACTTCGAGGCCAGTTTGTAGTCGCAGATCGGACTCTTCTACGCAAGTTTGAAATATCTTCCCTTTTCATGTTTCTCCGATAGTATGAGACATCCTGCTGTTGCGGGGAAGTTCTACTCAGGGGAGGAAGCTGAGCTCATTGCGCAGATTGAGAGAAGCTTCCTTTCACGGTTCGGACCTGGTGAGATCCCTAAGATCTCGCAGGGGAAGCGAAGCATAGTCGGAGCAGTGGTTCCCCACGCGGGATACGAGTACTCGGGGCCAGTCGCTGCACACGTCTACGCCGCCCTAGCGAAGGATGGTTTTCCGGGGTCGTTCGTCATAATCGGTCCGAACCACAGCGGCTTCGGAGATCATATAGCGATCACGACCGAGGATTTCGTGACGCCTCTTGGCACTTGCAGAGTTGACAAAGAAATCGCGTCTAAGCTTCGACGATGGATAAGCGACGACCCAATCGCGCATCAGTATGAGCATTCCATTGAGGTGCAACTCCCTTTCATTCAGTACTTTGAAAGCAACTTCAAGTTCCTGCCGATCACGATGGCGTTGCAGGACTACGAGACGGCGAAGGAGGTCGGTCTGCGACTGCGCGACGCTTGCGAGGGAAAGGATGTCGTCATTCTAGCATCAACAGACTTTTCGCACTATGTTACAGAGAAGCGCGCTAGAATCGAGGATATGAAGGTCATCGACCAGATACTTGCTCTGAACCCCAAGGGGGTCTATGACACGGTCACTCAAAGGGACGTGTCGATGTGCGGCTACGGTCCAGTGATGACGATGCTAGAGGCGGTCGCGGGAGGTAGGGCAGAGCTATTGAGGTATGGCACTTCTGGAGATATCCATCCGATGAGCGAAGTAGTAGGTTACGGGGCGATCATCATCAGAAGATGACCGCGTCATTCCAAGCGCACCAATCCTCCCAAGTACGTTCCTCGCAGAAACAAAAGTTAATAATGCATAAGTAGTATGATTCTCCAGCAAATCGAATAGGATGGGATAGTAACATGACGAGTAGTTCTTCGAAGTGTCCTGCTTGTGGAACCCTGGTTCCGGCGAACTCGAGATGGTGTACGAACTGCGGAAAAGATTTGCTGGCCAGCTCGTTCCACGGCCCTCAGGAGCCAGTAGGCGCAGGTGGGCTGAAGGGACAGTTGATGGAGACAATTCGTGCTCGCGTCCAGACCGATGAGATCCTAAGCGTGATTTGGATTCTTTTCCCTATTATCGCGAGCGTCGCTGCAGTTATCGGCATCGCTGTTGGAGTGATGTTCTGGATACTGGGATGGTGGATTGGTGGAGCGATCATCGCGATTGTCGGTGTGGTCGTCTCCGTCATAGTGGCGGCGGTCTTGTTCGCAATGCTCAACTACAAGCTCATCAACCGTCAGAACCAGCACATGAAGAGAGAAGAGGCGTTCAGGGGATCTCTCATAAACTATATTAAGTCTAGAATCCAGGATAACAACCTGACCCAAATGCTCTCCTCACAGATTGCCACGATGGAAAGCATCCAATACGATGCGAGATCAAGGGAGCGCGAGACGTCTGCGGTGATATTCGCCATATTGATAATGATTCCAGTCGTTGGGATGATATTCCTGCTCTATGTGCTCTATGTGCTCTCCGACTTCCCATTCCATCATGACCGGAGATGGCACGCGTTTACCCAGCAGGCACAGTCGGCGGCCTCGCATCTTGGGATGACGGTCGTTCTTCCTTCCTGGAAGACGCTTCCTGAAAGATCATTCATCATCTACCTGGTATTGACATTCTTGACTGGCGGGCTCTTCCTGATATACTGGTACTACGTCCTGATCAAGGACCTGAACGAACACTTCCGCGCGCAATGGCAGTTCGAGGATCA
>JBGOWR010000141.1:0-3406 GCA_041478695.1 Thermoplasmata archaeon
AGCGCCTTTCAATACTTTCCCTGGCTCATGACCGAGGCGAAGCAGGCGATCAAGAACAGGGAACTCATGCCGGGTCGGTACATTCGAGTTCGCAAAATGAAAGAACAGGAAAAGGACCAAGGAGACATCCTGGCCGTCGCAGCAGCGATGCAGATCGTTGGCGCGTCATATGTCGAGACCCTCGACACGAAAGGCACGGACGGCTCGAATGTGCACTTGGGCGGACCCGCGACGATCACTGGCTACTTTGGCGGAATAGGTCAGCCGAACGATCACGCCCTCAGTTACATTGACGAGTTCCTCTACTACTACACCGAGTATGGTATCCAGCAGGTCCTGAACATAAACCCAGGAACAGTGCTTCTTGGGTACATCATCCACAAGCTGGGAATCGATATGGAGTTCAAGATCTCGGTGTTCATGGGCAATGACAATCCATACTCGATACTGTGGACATTGATAGCCGCTAGACTCTTCTCGAGGGACGATGGCTCGGTCCCGCTCATAGGATTCAATCTCAGCAACTCTGTTGATGTGAAGACGATCGAGACCGGTTCCTATGTCAGGAAGAAGATGGGGCTGGAAGACAACGTGAAGATAGAGCACCACATAACGGAGACATGGAAGAGCATAGTCAGACAGCCGTATAACCGACGAGATGACCTCATCAGGGTCTCAGATCATGTGGCGAATATCTCGGCGAAGCACGAAGGGGGAGAGATAGAGACGGAGGAGAAGCGGAAGCACCCTTCGGACATCCTTGACTATTTCAGGGACAAAGAGGAAGTGCTGGCTTCTGGAGAAATGCCATACTTGGAAGAGAACTACATGGACAAGCATGAATCAGTGAACCTGACCGCGAAGGCTTTGACCAGAAACGGCCTATCCTTTGTGGCGGCTAGGAACCTTCACTCCGAGAGATAGCCAAATCTGGAGCTGGGAACAACGATCATCGTTGTTGCGGCTCGCCCTTCTTTTCTTTTCGATCTGACATGATTAGATCATCATCTGGATGTCCGCGGCGCAAGGCAAGAGACCTAAGGAAAGTTGATTATCTGTCTATTGTTAGGAGGGATACGATGTTACCAGCAAAGCCGCTGAGGTTTGTTGCGTTGTTCATGATCGCAGGCGGGGTCATGATCTCGGTTTTCTCTATAGCGCTCGGAGAGATGCGAGTCGCTCTTCTCTTGATCTTCCCGATGTTCTATGCCGAGGGCGCGATCCCCACGATCGGCATCGCAATGCTCTTTCTTGGAATGGTCGTTCTGTTCATCTCATTCTTCATCGCTTCGGCGTCCAGCAGAGAAGGAACATATGCAAGAACCACTGAGCCCGATCAGAGCAGTAAGGAAGACCGGCTTTCGACAAAGGTCAAAGGTGGAGGTGTCTTGCTCATCGGCCCTATACCGATAGTGTTCGGGTCCGACTGGAAAATGGCGATCACGGCAATAGTCCTGACGATACTTCTGTTGGGAATCGTGCTTCTATTCCTGATCTAAGCTCTCCACAAGAGCTCTCGCAGACTCCTCCATTGAGATCCTGCGCTTCCTAGCGATGTCGCGTATCTCACCAATGAGTCTGACATACGCGTCGAAATCCATTCCGCGCTTCCTGACCGTCCTGCCGAGGGTCTGTTCAAAGGCCACTTTCTTTCGGGCCTGTGAAAGAGCCTCGCGGATCGCCTCCCTTTCCTCAGAACTCAGCGGTGCCATTCTTCGACTACCCTCAAGAAGTTCTTGAAAATCTCATAACCGTGCTCAGTATTCTCGACCTCTGGATGGAATTGAAGACCGTATATCGGTCTGGTCGTCATCTTTACAGCCTCGTGCGGGCAGTTCTCGGAGTGGGCCAGAACACGGAACGTGTCGGGGACGACAGTGACTTCGTCATTATGAGACTCCCACACAGAGAACTGCTTCGGCAATCCTCTGAACAGATCGTCCTCCTCATCGACGAAGAGGAGCGTCTTGCCAAATTCTGGGATTTTCGCCGGCTCGGTCCTTCCCCCATATTTCGCGCAGGTGAATTGCATGCCTGCGCATATTCCGAGTATCGGGAAATCGGACCTGTCAAGATACTCACCGTTATTGCCCATCCTATCGATGTCCAGAGCCACTCGAGGCGCCCCTCCGGATAGGACGAGCGCGTCCACTTCGCTCAGATCCTCGAACGGGGTCGTGTTCGGGACGACCTTCGTGTCGATTCCAAGGTACCTAAGGACCCTCCATTCTCTATGTGTCCACTGACCACCATTGTCGATGACGAAGACCTTCATCGCGTCGATAAATGGGAGGTCATTATAAAAAGGGTTGCGAGAAGACCCTCATTGATCTCAGGATCGGGTCCGATCCCATGATGGTCGCGACATGGAAGAAAGATAGCAAGACTTAAGTCGTCCATGAGTATCCGAAGCTTGGATGAAGGCTGTCCTGTTCGATCTGGGTCACACCTTGATAGACTACTATCACGATTGTAGGGGCCCCGAAGCGAGGGCTGTCAGTGAGGTGTACCATCTCACGTCGGACTACTGCAGCTCGGCCATCGATAGAATGGAGTTCATTGACCACCTGTCTGGATCGCTTGAGGAGGCGAGAAAATGGAAGATCGAGAAGATGATAGAGGTTCCCCTTGCAGAAACCCTCGATACCTGTTTTCATAGATATGGGTGCGATGGCAACGAAGACCTCATGACAAGGTCATTGAATGCGTTCTATCAGACGCTTCTGGAGACAAGGGAACTTATTCCCGGTGTGACCGAGATGCTAGAACTGATCAGTAAGAGAGGCCTCCTTGTCGGCCTCGTCTCTGATGTCGCATGGGGCTTGCCGTCATCCTTCCCGCTTGAGGATATGAAGCATTTTGACCTTGACCGATACTTCGATGATCTAGTCTTCTCGACAGATGTAGGATTGAGGAAACCGAATCCTAAGATATTCAAAATCGCGCTCTCGAACCTCGATGTAGAACCCTCGGATGCCGCCTTCGTAGGGAACTCGTTGCAGGCCGACATAAAGGGAGCGCTAGGCATCGGGATGCTGGCCATCCTGAAGAAATCGAAGTACTACCATCATGACGACGGGATCGTGCCAGATGTCAAGATCTCCGACTGGTCAGAGTTGGATGCCGTTATTGACAGGTTCCAAGGATGATTTGCCCTACTCCCACTCAATCGTCGCTGGCGGTTTGTGGGTGATGTCGTAGACGACGCGGTTGACCTTCTCCTTCATCTCAGTGGTGATCCTGACGGAGATTCTCTCAAGGACCTCGTGCGGGATCTTCGAATAGGCGGCGCTCATCCCATCAATCGAATCGACTGCCCTGACGGCGATCGTTCGTCCATAGACCCTTCTGTCGCCATGCACCCCGACAGTTTTCACTGGCAGCATGACGGCGAAGTACTGCCAAG
>JBGOWR010000134.1:0-3551 GCA_041478695.1 Thermoplasmata archaeon
CTTCTCCAGCAGCCAATAGTAATCTTTCTCCATCCCTCTCTCCTCACTCCGCAGCAGGTTCCTGCTGCCGACCATCGGTACAATGAAGTCGTTCTCCACCTGGTCGATGCTACAGTAGGAGGTGAACGAGCGATTCGGAACGAACAGGACGTTCTCGTTGAGAAGCCTGATCATGATCTTCGGGTCTATGATGTCTCTGAACTTCTTCAGGAGGATGACCTCGTCGACCATACCTCTTCTCAGCGTGCCGTCTAGGTTCCTGTGTGCTCTGAAGTACTTCGAGTATGTTCTGTCCCTTCCATCCTGGCATACCGCCAGTGTCCTGAATCCTTCCTCGACGGCCCCATCGCAGGTGTCGAGCGCCGAGTGCGACCCCAGAACCCCGATCTTGATCTTGTCTTTCGTGTACTTGTCAAGGTTCCTTAGAACGATGTCTCTTGCAATCATCGCCTCCCCTCCCTGATGAAATATGATTGATTTGCGGATTATAAGTATGATGGCCGCAGAGCTGAGAGTCGGACCTAGCAGGATTGACCTGTGAAGAATGTGACGGGATCAAATCAGCTTGCGCTGCGATGCAGGCCTTCCTTCTTCCAACAAGGAGATGATCGTTCGATAAAGTAAATTCAAATGAAGTGCCTATCCTACCTGACGGCATGTCGGTAGAACGGTCAATCCTCGAAAGACAATTGCGGCGTCAGTCTCTCTGGCTGGAGGACTCATGGGTATGGTTATTTGAGACAAGGGTCCTGCCGAAGCTGGTAGTCGGAGACGGAAAACCGAAGGCCCTTGATGTCGGTTGCGGTCCAGGCTTCGTAATGGACAAGCTGAGCGGCCTCCTCGAGATCAAGGGAGTCGATATCGAGAAGGATATGGTCGAAATATGTAGGAGTCGGGGACTCGATGTCGTTCAGGGTGATGTCAGGAAATTGCCCTTCGATGATCGCTCCTTCGACATCGTCTACTGTTCTTTCCTACTGTTATGGTTGAATGATCAATGTTCCGCGCTCCAGGAGATGATGCGTGTATCAAAGAAATTCGTCATATGTCTTGCTGAGCCAGATTTCGGCGGACGTATAGACTACCCTTTTGAGCTTTCGGACCTGACGGGACTCATCGTCAAGGGGATTCAGAGCGAAGGTGGGGACCCTTATGTCGGGAGAAAATTGAGGGCTCTATTCAAAGAGGCAGGGACTATCGCCGAGATCGGCGTCCATCCCGGTGTGTGGGGTATTGAAAGACTGCGGATCGAGTCCGATGACGAATGGCGCTGGATAGAGGGAGCGACCGAACGGACCGTCGACAGCAAGAAGCTTGAGGAAATAAGATCCAGATGGAACGGAGCGCTTGAGGAAGGGACGATATTCCAGTTCAATCCGGTGTTCTATGCCATCGCGGAAAAGTGATTCTTCCCTGCCTTTTACATGGATGAGTGCCGGTCCAGGCAAACGTAGTCTCCGTGCGCTCTGGCAAGGGGACATCCGCCTCCACAGACATCGCTCAGGCGACAATCAACGCACTCGCCGTCCAGGTACTCTCTCCCTCGAATCCTCTTGCATAGGTCATGATTCCATATCTTGTCCCACGGGTCCTGGATTATGTTCCCCAGGGGTTCATAGTAGCTTTGGCATGGGATCACCGTTCCGTCCGGTTCTATTGCCATGTTCAGTGAACATGCCGTGCACTGCTTGATCCCGAGACCGTAGTTGATCGGATCGAACTCGCAATATGGCGTTGGCGAGTACCAGATCAGATTGACGCCTTTCTCTCCAGCTATGGCCTTGACTTTCGTGAGTATCTTGCTCAATTCATCATAGTCGATGCCCTCGGTCTCCTCACCTTTCCCGGATCTTATTATGCCGTTGAACGCGATGTTCCTGACACCTAGCGCGACCAAGTACCTCATCGTCTCCTCGATGTCCTCGAAATTCGATCTCATTATCGTGGTGTTCGTGCTCACGTACAAGTCCTCATCGAGCGCGACCCTGAGACCCTCAATGGTCTCCTTCCAGGCACCTTCGCATCCGACCAGCTTGTCGTGAACCGATTCCCTGTACGACAGGATGGTTATCTGGACATGATCGAGACCTTTGTTCACAAGATCCTTCAGGTATCCTTCCCTTCTGAGGTTCCTTCCATTGGTGATCATTCCGGTCACTTGTCCGAATTCCTCCGATTTCGCAACGAGCTCCTCGATTCCTTCATAGAGGGTCGGTTCACCACCGGTGAAGACGACATGGGGAATTCCCAGCTGCCAGAGCTTGGTGATGATGTTCTTCCAATCCTCCAATCGGAGCTCCTTCTTATCATTGCTTTCGAGGTAGCAGTGACCACAATCGTTCTGGCACCTGTAGGTCAGAGCGAGGTCCATGCGGTACGGCGCTGGAAAGTCATCAGCACCGATCGAGGGTTTATCGGAACCGATCTGGGTCAAGATTTCCAGATGACCCTTCAACGCCTCGTTCAGTTGTCCTCTGATCTCTGTGTAATGCGTCACCGCGGTCGCCTTGTCCAGCCTCCTGTATCGGCGCCGCATGTATCTGGCCGTAGCTCTCATCGATCTTCCTTCGAGGGCGCATCGTATCAGGTCGACCGCAGTCCCGTTCAGGAATATGAGTTTCGAAGCATCGATCAGGAGGACACCTTTCATTTCCGAGTCGACTCTAAGATGGAATCTGTGATTTGCCAGCTCTCCCCTGCCGTCGTACTTGTAGACGCCTGGTTTGAGACCTTTGCCCAGGATCTCATTCCACCACGATCCGATACTCTTCATCTTCCCCCTCCAGCGCAAGCGCAAGCACAGGCACATGCACACGCGCATCCCCCGCCGCCCTGTATCCCCTGTATCGGGGACTGGGCCGGAGGGGGGTTCACCTTCGCAGTGATCTCCCTGGTGAGGGATTTTGCGTCAGATACAAGATTGTTGCTCGCGGTTTTGATCTGCGATACGTACTTGCCTGCAATAGACTCTCTCCCCCCAATGGACGTCGGACCCTTGGACACGGTCCCAGTAGGATGGGGGTAGAGAATCCATGGAATGACGTAGACTTCATGCATTCTCTTCTCGTAGTTCTCGTCAAGCATCATCCACTCGTTGTCTTCCTCGAGCACCTTCGCGAATTCCTCCGGCGTCCCTGCGTCCTTCACCTGCTTCCATGCCTTCTCGAATATTCCCTCGTAGTACAATCTCGTCGCTTCCAGGTCAAAACCTTTCAGCTTCACTCCAACGGAGTCTATCAGCTTTATCAGAGTCTTCTTCAACAGTGCTCTGTTCATCGTTCCGTCTGTTTCGATTGCCGCGAGGTAGTCGTTCTCGTATTCATGATCACTATCCGTCGCGAGCTTGGAGAGTCTCATCGGGAACTCCTCCGATTGAACCTTCACCTTGGACTTCTTGATGAGACCGAACAGTATCATGGTCGCTACGATCTCGATCGGCCTTTCGAGGATGACAGCAGCTTCTACGGCCGTGAGGTCCCTTCGCGGTCCTGCGCCAACGGTGCAGAACTTGGGGTCGAAGTAATCCTTGTTCCTCTTCCTCGCCTGTCGGA
>JBGOWR010000169.1:0-2936 GCA_041478695.1 Thermoplasmata archaeon
AGTAGAGAAGTCCCATGTCGCGCCTGTAGTCCTTTGTCGCCTCGGTATGAACGACCTCTCCGAAGAACCAAGTGCGGTCACCCATTTCGTGCACGTTCGTTTTCTTGCACTCGAAGCTGACCAGGCATTCCTCGATGACAGGGGATCTGATCTTCTTCCCCGGGACGGCTGTAAGATTGGTCTCTTTGAACTTGTCGGTATCCCTTCCAGATTTTGTTCCACAATACAGGACCTGCTCCACCAACTCCTTACCCGGGATGTTGATCGAGAAATCGGGATACTTCTGCAGCAATTTGTGGCTATGACGCGCGGGAGCCACCCCGATCCCTAGCACCAGTGGATTGAAGGAGAATATCTGCACCAATCCGATGGTGAGCACATTCTTCTCCACATCTCCCATGGCCGCAAGCACTGCCGGGAATGCCGGGAATGTCTTTGTTGCTTCCGCTGAATTGAGTTCGACCTTAGCTCCCATCGTGTTCACCTGTTGGAACCAATGCGGAACGGAATTGAAAAATCCTTGCATTTCTTGAGAGGATCTCATCCCGAGATAGATCTCAGTAGCGTTCTTCATAACAATTCTTTACCATGAAAGGCGCTTACTCGTTCGGGAGCAGGACATGAGAAAAGTAAACAAGGCCAAGATAGCGATCATTGGCGGTACTGGCGTGTACGATACTGAACAGCTCGAAGTAAGGGAGAAAATCAAGATCTCGACTCCCTATGGTGATCCATCCGGGGAGATCCAGATAGTGGACCAATCTGGCATCTCGGTGGCGTTCATACCTAGACACGGAAAGGATCACATATTTCCACCTCACAAGGTCAACTACCGAGCCAACATTTGGGCGCTCAAGCAGCTCGGGGTCGAGAGGGTCATATCCCCCTGCGCCGTCGGTTCCCTCCAGGAGAGATTCAGACCTGGGGAGATCGTCATTGTCGATCAATTCATAGACTTCACGAAGAGGAGGGACTACACATTCTACGACGGTCCAAAAACCGCGCACATAAGCACGGCCGACCCTTTCTGCCGTGAGCTCAGACAGGTGTTCACGAAGGAAGGGAAGAGGCTTAGGATAGCAATCCATCCAGACGGGACGTACGTCTGTATAGAGGGGCCGAGATTCTCGACGAGGGCCGAGAGCAGGATGTTTCGCTCCTTCGGGGACATCATCGGCATGACCTTGGTCCCAGAGTGTCAGCTGGCTATCGAGCAGGAGATGTGCTACGTAAGCCTCGCCATGATCACTGACTATGATGTCTGGGCCGATAGACCGGTCGATGCGGCGATGGTCGTAAGGACCATGACGGAAAACGCGGACAAGATCAGGAAACTGGTCACATCGACGATACCCAAAATACCGGAGAAAAGGGAGATGTGCGATTGCCCGAAATCTCTCGAAGCGGCAGGGACGTGAAGCCGATAGTCCCTAATCCAGTTTCTTCCCGATTTCCCAGAACTCTCCGTCCCGGTGGAGGAGACCTTGTGCATGGTCGTAGTCGGCGGCGACCTCGGCGTGGACGACCTTTCCAAGGAACCATATATGATCGCCCTTCTCGAAGAACTCCAGTTTCTTACATTCGATGTTGATCATGCACTCCCCAACAGAAGGGGACTTGATCCTCTTGCTCGGCACCGGAGTGAGACCGCATTCGGCGAACTTGTCTACGTTCTTCCCAGACCTGGATCCGCAACAAATGACCTTCTCGGCCAATTCCTTTCCCGGGATATTGACAGAGAAATCCGAGCATTCGTCCAATAGCTTGTAACTGTGCCTTGAGGAAGTGACCGCGACTCCTAGTATCGGGGGCTGGAAAGAGAACACGTTGAACATTCCGATCGCCAAGACATCAGTCTCTCCGCTCCCTACTGCGACGAGCACGACCGGGTTCGGTGGCACGATGCTCACCGCCTCCAACGGCCCTCTGCCTATCTTCTCCATATCCAAATTCACCTGCCGACTGCGTTGTCTAGTGGAAGGAACATCTAATAAAACCCTTCTATGATCAATCGGGCAAACGGCAGGATTCACTTGCGATACACGGCATCGAATCTTGACCCGACCCTCTTGCTCTCCGATTCTGTGAGACCTGCGCCCATCATCACGGTCCGCAGATCTGTTGGGTCCATCCCATGATCGCTTCGGGTCGGCTCCCTGATGACGATTCTTCCGCCGGACTTCAGCTTATTCGCGATCTCATTGACCATTGCCTGCCTTTCATGTTCGTCAACGTCATGTAGTACGAAGGAAATGATGATCACATCGTATGAGCCATTCTCAATGTCCAACGAGGTGATCTCACCCAACTTGAAATCCACGTTCGAGAAAGCCTTTGTTCTCTTCTTGGTAACTTCCATCCACACCTTGGAAACGTCGACGCAGGTCAGATGGCCTTCCCCATCGGTCAGACGCTCAGCAATGTATCTTGACGCCATGCCAGAGCCAGATCCGAAATCCATGACCCTCTCATTCCCTTGGAGGCCGATATCGCGAACCAAGCGTTTGTAGTAGCCGCTCGCTACTGTCGCAGTGGCGAGTCTGGTCATCATGGTCTCGATTCGCCCTGGTTCACGGAAGGACATAGAAGTGAAATCGGATGGAACGGTATTCAATTCTTTCTCAGTGTGCTTTCGACATTGCATGAGAAGGCATCATGAACTTCGGCTACTCGCCGAGCATTTTTCGATAAGCATCCGCGTCCATCAGTAACTTCGTCTCAGAAGGATCATCCATTCTGATGATGGCGAACCATCCTTTCTCGTAGGGTGACTCGTTTATGAGCTGAGGATTATCGTCGAGGATCGAATTCGCCTCAATCGCCTCTCCGGTCACGGGACTGTAGACGTCCGCCACAGTCTTCACGCTTTCGACGACACCGAGCAATTCACCCTTCCTGACCTTCTTGCCGATCTTCGGAAGCTCAACGAACACTAT
>JBGOWR010000101.1:0-4124 GCA_041478695.1 Thermoplasmata archaeon
CGACCATGGAACCCTCCGCTAGTGTCACCCTTTCGACTCCGATTTCCCTCAGAATACTGACAAGAGCCTCTACCAATTGGGGACAGGTCGTCCCTCCAGTCTTCCAGTCCTCTTCCCAGCACACATTTGGCTTAATGACTGCGGAGGACACTACCGACAATTCATCCTGCAAATCAATCAGATCAAATGCGTTCCTGAGTGCCTCCTCCAACTCTCCAGGTGATTCGATATTCTCGAGCTTCCGAGCCACGACTCTGTTGTCTTTGATCATTTCTGCAACCACATTCGACTCTCCTTAGATCCTAGCACGTGTCTGGTTACTCAGTCATTCCATGTCGCGCCGCTTATTGACATAACAACCTATTTATTTCCTTCTTCTCATTCACGGAGTCATCGGCTCAGCATCCATATTGGATTCTGCTCCGGAGAAGCAAGGGGGCACGACGATGGATAAGGAATCACTTAAATTCCTCGAAGAGCTGTGCAACAGCCTCGGACCAGCTGGCTTCGAGCGAGAAGCCACGCTTGTGATGAAAAATTACGTCCAGAAATGGTCCGATTCTGTCTACAGCGACAGGATGGGCAGCCTTGTGTTCGAGAAAAAGGGCACATCTGACAGTCCAACGATTCTCCTGCCGGGACATATCGATGAGATCGGATTTATTGTCACGGGCATCAATGACAAAGGCTATATGACGTTCTATCAACTCGGAGGTTGGTTCGATCAGGTTCTCCTCGGGCAACGCGTCATTGTCATGACCAAGAAGGGAAATCTCAATGGATTGATCGCGGCAAAACCTCCACACCTCATGGATGAAGAAGAGAGAAAGAAGGTCGTCACGAAAGACAAGATGTTCATAGATGTGGGATGTTCGAACAAGGAGGAGGTCGAGGAGCTAGGCATCAGGGTCGGGGACGCCGTCGTTCCGGACTCCAGTTTCCGGTTGATGAAGAAGAGATCGTTCAAGAACGGCAAGTTCGTCGGGAACCGGACGCTGGCGTTCGGCAAGGGGTTCGATGATCGGATCGGTGCTTACATAGCAGCTCAGGCGGTAAGGGTTCTGAGCGAGAAGAAGATAGAGCATCCGAACAAGGTCGTCGGAGCAGCGACAGTTCAAGAAGAGGTCGGTCTAAGGGGCGCACGAACGGTAGCCAATCTTGTCAAGCCAGATGTAGCAATCGTACTGGACGTCGACATCGCAGGGGACGTTCCTGGAATTGAACCACAGAACGCTCCTGCAATAATGGGGGATGGCGTCGGCATTACCGCCTATGATGCATCTATGATCCCCAACCAGGCCCTGAAGGAATTGACCATTGAGGTCTGCGAGAGACAGAGGATTCCATATCAGTTGACGCATATCTTGAAAGGAGGGACGGACGCCGGTGTCATACATATTGGAAACGTCGGCTGTCCAAGCATCGTCCTCGGGGCAGCGGTTAGGCATATACACTCCCATGTCGGCATCGTGGACGTGGCAGACATTGACAACTGCGTCAAGCTGGTGGTCGAACTCATCAAGGTATTGGATAAGGAGAGGGTGGAATCGCTGGTATCGGTTTGATTCATTGACCTCGGGATAGGAGTTCACCAAAAGCTATAAGAATGGCCAATTGATGACCCAACTCAACGTACTGATGGTCAGATTTGGTGATTTGATGTCAACGGAGAAGGCAAGCGGTGCAATCATCGTCTCAAAGGGCGACATAATCCGTCTCGAATATGACGCGTGGATTGTCGAGACAGGCGCGCTATTCGATACCACGAGCGCGGAGAACGCCAAGAATGGCGAAATATTCAATGAGAACGTTAACTACGGTCCTATCCCCATTCTCGTCGGGGAAGGAAGAACCTTTCCAGGTCTCGAGGAAGCTCTGGACGGAGCAGAGGTAGGAGTCGATAATGAGGTCGTAATACCACCCGAGAAGGCCGCCGGACCGAGGGACCCGAAGCTCATTGAGCTTCATCCAGTCAGAGAGTTCGTTAAGCGGGAGATCGAACCCCGCGTCGGCATGGAAGTCAATATGAAGAATCGGACGGGCACGATCATCGCCGTCACCGCCGGAAGGGTAAGGGTGGATTTCAACAGGCCATTCGCCGGGAGGAGTCTGAAGTACAAATTCAAAGTCCTTTCCAAGATCGAGACGGTTGAGGACAAGATCAAAGCGATGCTCGAGATGGATTATGGCACGAGCGAAGGATTTCAGCCGGCGATTGAAGAAGGTAAAATCACTCTCATCCTTCCCGACGTTTGCAAGTATGATCAGAAGTGGCTCCTCGCGAAGTACCGGGTCGTCCAGGATTTGAGAAGTGCCTTCAAAGCTGATACGATACAGTTCGTCGAAGAGTATGTCAAGAAGGAAGACGAGAAGAAGGAGACGCAGGCGCAGGGCGAGTCTGTTGCCGAGGCCAAGGAAGCTCCAGATAGCATTCCTTAGTAGGCGAATACCGAATGAATAACTGGCGGTCCCTGATCCAAAAGAAGAGAATGCCAGTGGGCAATCTATTTATCTTGCCAATATTCTCTTGATTTTCTGAGACAAGGGCGTGTGGCCTAGCATGGATATGGCGGCAGCCTCCTAAGCTGCAAGTCAGGGGTTCAAATCCCCTCACGCCCGCACCCACCGACAGTTCTGACGGCAGATGGGGGGACTCTAGGGTATCCTCATAGAGTCACTTCAGCCCCTATCTCCGTCTTCTTAGTCTGGCCACCTGTGCTTTCCAGAACTCGATCGATTTCGTCTAGAGCCACATTGTTCAAAACGTGGGAAGCGGCCCAGTCAAACATGAAATTCAGATAGATCAAGATGCGACAAAGGTCCAGAGTAATTCCTCTTATCATTCTAAGATCTGCGAAGCTGTACTCCAATGCTATTTTATAGCACGTGCACAATAGGGGCTTTTGGTTTGAATTGGAATCAGAAGAATAATGTCCAAATAGGAAAGAGTGGGGGTATGGCCCCCTCGGATCACTCGAGGTTCAGCGAACGAAGTCCACGCCGTCCCCCGCGCTCGCTGTCGCCCCGAGCTTCTGCGTTTGGACGCCCAGCCTGGCTCCCACGTCCATCGACATGGAGTCGAGCATGAACTTCGACTTGGCTCCGGTGAAGATCACCAGGACCTGGATCAGCCCTTCGTTCTCTGGCTCAATCGAGCAACCCCAAATGATCCTTGCCCTGGGGTCGATGCATTTCCCCACGTACTCCGCGGCCCGTTGCGCCTCGTCGACGGTCATGTCCGGACCGCCAACGACCCGCACCAGCGCGCCCTTTGAGGCCTTCACGTCGATGTCGCCGAGCAGCGGCGAGGTGATCGCCTCTTTGACCGCTTCCTTAACGGAATCGTCGGTGCTCTCCTTGCTCGCCTCTCCCATGCCCACGAAGGCCACTCCTCCTTCATTCATGAGGGTAAGGATGTCCGCATAGTCCAAGTTCACGAGGCCAGGCTTGGTGATGATCTCAGTCAGACCCTTGATCGTCTGCATCAGGACTTCGTCCGCCACCTTGAACGCGGCCTCGATCGGCAGGTTCGGGACAAGGTCCAGTAGCTTGTCGTTCGGGACGACGATTGTAGTATCGGTGACGCGTGTCAGCCTCTCCAGGCCGTCGAGGGCGTTCTCCATCCTCACCGTTCCCTCGGCTTTGAATGGTAATGTGACGACTCCGATGGTCAGAGCGCGGCACTGCTCCTTTGCTATTCCAGCCACATAGTGAGCCGACCCCGTCCCCGTCCCTCCTCCCATGCCAGCGGTGACAAAAACGATGTTCGCGCCGTTGAGGAAGTTGCGGATATCCATCCCGTTCTCCATAGCAGCCCGTTCCCCGACCTCGGGGATCGCTCCCGCTCCCAGGCCACGGGTGGTCGCTCTTCCTATCAGGATCTTCTTTGGTGCCCGTATCGTCAGCAGGTGCTTGGCATCGGTGTTGATTCCGCACAGCTGCGCCCCGCTGATTCCCGCGTCGACGCAGCGGTTGATGGTGTTGCATCCGCCGCCACCGCAACCGATGATCTTGATGCTGACATCGAGCTGCTGGGCAATCTTTCTTATATATTCATCAGCGGAGGAATCTTCTTGAGTTGCCTTCACTTGCGCCTGCGTTTGCGTCTTCTTTTCCTGCTTCAC
>JBGOWR010000055.1:0-5620 GCA_041478695.1 Thermoplasmata archaeon
AACAAAAACATACCAGTGGACGACATCGAAGCCCTCGCAGACTCGTCGAAGAGTACGTTCCTCGAAGGAGAGATAATGGAGGCAGTGAAAGACATATCGACTTGCCTGGATTTCGTCAAACACAGGTACAGGAGCGCAGAGCAGCTTCGCAGTTACGTAGTTGACATCCTTAGGATGGCTCCAGATCTTACTAGGATAGGGGTTTTCGGGGGTGCGATAGAGGAACCGCTCAAGAAGGCGATCAGAGCCAGTAGGTCTAGGACCTACGATGAAACGAGAGAGATAATCGAGTCCCGGATGAGGGAATCGAGCGTAAGGAACGAACTCCTTCGCATCGGGAGAATCATAAAAGAGTCCGTCAAGAAACGACCTGAGATGAATCCTTCAGACCTCTCGGGCGTCGATGTGTGGGCCATATCTAGGATACATGAGCTGATGGATTCCGTGACATCCGCTACCATTGCCGGCAGAAAGGATGAAGGGATAGAGCTTCTGCGGGCGTTCCTGGAGGATGAGTTCATTGGATTCTATGATGAGAATTGTAGGGAAAGGGTCGCAACTGGGGACCCGTCGGCCATGTTCACAGTCTATACCATCGGTCTTGTCTGCCTCAAGCTCTCTTCAGGATTGATGCCTGGGTCCGCAGAGGAGATATATCAACGCTACTTTAGGGATTTGGAGGAGGAGCTTAGCATCCACCTTGTAATGTGGCCAGAAATCGTCATGCGAATAATCGGTTGAGAATGCAGGAGAGGTCTAAGCGAGGCGTTCTTTGCGATGATCATAGGGGCTTGTTCGGCGTTCGTCTCTGAGACATAGTCTCAAATCGACGGTCTAGATCGAGGATTCCAATGGGTTTTTGACTTGCTGGAGATTCGCAATGTTTATAAGTCCGTTCTTTGTTACCTCCAGATGAGGGATGCACTCATGGTGAATTCATTAGTGAAACATGCGTTAGCCGTGACCAAGGAGACGGATCCGAAGTCGGCTCCCAAAGTGGAGCAGGAGTCCTCCGAGGTTGATGAAGAACTAAGGAAGATTGCCGCCCAGATGGACGTCTGTATCAAGATTATCGGCTGCGGCGGAGGGGGATCGAACACGATCAATCGTTGCGTCGATGCCGGCATAAGCGGTGCCCAGCTCTGTGCCATAAACACTGACGCTAAGCACTTGTTGACTATCAAGGCCCCGAGGAAGATCTTGATAGGAAGGACGACGACGAGGGGGCTGGGAGCCGGTGCGATACCTGAGGTCGGGGAGCAAGCTGCTCACGAGAACGACATAGATATAAGGAATTTTCTCCAAGGCTCGACCATCGTATTCGTCACAGCAGGTATGGGCGGTGGCACTGGGACGGGATCTGCACATTATGTCGCCAGGATCGCAAAAGATCAGATTCAAGCTCTCACAATCGGCGTTGTGACACTTCCGTTCAAGGCCGAAGGCACGATCAGGATGGAGAACGCAATCACAGGTCTCGACAAGCTCAGAAGGATATGCGATACCACGATCGTGATTCCGAACGACAAACTACTGGAGCTGGTCCCGAAACTGCCAATCGATGCTGCATTCAAGGTCGCTGACGAGGTTCTTATGCAGACAATGAAGGGACTAACCGAAATAATAACTAAACCTGGTCTGGTCAACTTGGACTACAGCGACATACAGACCATCATGAGGGAAGGCGGCATTTCCTTCGTCGGCATCGGTGAGGCTGACAAGGATACTGACAATCGTGTCGATGCAGCGGTGAAGGAAGCTCTGACGTCCCCGTTATTGGGAGAGATAGACCTCAAGGATGCAAAAGGTGCCCTCATAAGAGTCGTTGGCGGGCCAGATATGACCGTCGGCGAAGCACAGAAGGCAGCGGAGATCGTCACGAACAGCGTGAACGACAGGGCTCGAATAATATGGGGCTGCTCGATTGAGCCCGAGTTGGAGGGATCGATCAAGGTGCTGCTGATAGTGACTGGCGCTCGATCCAAATACATGCTCGGCAAGTCGGACACCAATTACGACAGGCTAGGCGAGAACGTAGGCTCGGCTGCAAGAGGTCGCCGCTCAGGCTCGGACGACGGTATCGATTTCGTGCGCTGACCTGGGGGCATTCGGGTCTTGCGTCGGACCTGATGTAATCTGGTAGGTGAATCTACCAGCATCAGAATTCGAATGCGGAGTCGCCGAAGCTGATAGCAGGGCATGGTTCGATGCAACTCCCACAGTGCTTGCACTTGGAGGTCGCCACGCGGATCCGGTCCTTCTGCAGCGAGAGTGCACCCTGGTCGCATCTTGCGACGCAGACTCCGCATCCGACGCATTCCATGGCCTTGACCACGGCTTTGCGCACCTTTTCTACTCTTTCTCTTACATCTTCAGGACTGGAACCTCTGGCGATGAGAACACCTTCCTTGAAAACCCTCAGTCCATCAATTAGGCACCATCCCTCTTCGTCGTTCGACTCCACCGCTCCTATGATTGTAAGAACATTAGACACTCTATCTATGTCGAGAGACCGACTAAACGCTCCCTCGATTGTATATCCCTGGATGCACGGCGAGAATCCGTTTTGCATGTGAAGGACCAGACCAGTTCCCCTTCCATTGCCACCTTCCGCTCCGGCATCTCCGATTGCTATGATATCTTCCTCAAAACCTAGTTTCTTTATCTCATCTCTCACGGAAGCTGGGACTTTCTTCCATCGCCATAGAGCAAGTTCGAGCCACTTATCCGATAATCCTTTCGACTTCGCATAGACTTCCAAGTATTCGTTCCATCTATCGAACATCTGACATGATGATTCGACTAGTCTGAGTTCCGCCAGATCCGATGCGGGGCAGAGGTAGCATCCGATCCTATCCAATCCTCTATCGTACCATATGTTGTGACTCTCCCCTTTCGAGAAGATGTACAGCCAAACGTGAAGCGCAGTCCAGTCCTGTATTGGAGATGCACCAACTTGTCCAGGGGTCCATGGATTATTCCACACTTTCGGTTTACTGGATCTCTGCTCAGACTCGTATCTTCTCTGCCCGATGAATGAGAGGACCCCATTAGGAAAATGGCCAAGAATCATCTTTACCGTCGGGCCCAATTTGTTCGTCTTGCAGCACCATCTGTAGTCTCTTCCGGGGGGACCGAAGAGACTCATGTTGTCAAAGAAGGCCCCTTCGGGAGCTTTCTCAACTATGAGCTCGAGATTGTGTCTCGTGGCCACATCGATAACGTGATCAACTGTCTCGGGGAACTCTAGCCCGGTATCAAGGAACAGTATTGGGAAATGATATCCAGCATCGAGACAGAGCAGCAAGGTTGCCAGACTGTCCTTTCCTCCTGAAAATGAGACGACGGCCGGAAGGTCATATTTGACCTTGACATCTCTTATGAATCGAATTGCCTCGTCAAGCCTCCTGCTGATTACATCTGAATTTGCCCTAATGACGTCTTTCCATGTATGAGGGCTCGCCTTATGGATGTGCTCAGTGGGTTCGCCAGTCCATCGGGATTTGACCGCGAGGCCCTTTGTGGCGCGGTACATCTCATCCTTCGACATCCTTGCAGAACCTGTCGCTATAGCCCTATGCTTACTCGTGAGAACAATCACCTCATCCCCGGGTCGAATATTGTCGCCTATCTCGAGAACTCCCGGTACCATAAGGTTCAATCCATTCGAGGCAATCGCATTAATGGCCCCATCATCTGCGAGGACGTATCCCCTGGTCACCTTCTCTTGGATCCTCCTCGCCCCAGAGAGTCTCAGTAGGAGCTTCCATCCTCTTCCGATGTCGTAACGTAGGGTGCCGATGACTTCGCCATCCACTATGATCTCGTCCATCCTGTCCAGAGCGGGGATTTTGTTCATGAGCACGATCTGGTCATCTGGAAACATGTATTCGCCACACTTGTCTCCAAACTGTTGATTGATGATCTCCCTCAGAAGTCGGATGTTTGCTTCAAATGCTGGCCTGACGTCTCCTGGCGGTGTCAAAGCGACCGGCTCAGCTTTCTCTCCACAGATACAGCACTTCCCGTTCTCAAGGATAGGCAGGTTGCAGGTCCTGCACCAACATAGATGCAACTTCCCCAATCGAACCAAGCCCATGAACCTTGCGAGTAGGCAATTCTGTATTAAAACTATTCCACCACTACACAGACAACTTCGATGAAGGTATGTGTCCAAAGTCGCACTTTGAGGATGCTTAGAAGTTAAATAATTAGAACGCGGTCCTATTCGCGTAATATGAAGGCGACCAGGCGTTCTATGTCTGTCAGCTATGCGATTCGTGAATTCCTTGTCCCAGCGAAGAAACTGGAGAATGAAGGGATCGAGGTAATCAAACTTCACATAGGCGATCCGAACAAATACGACTTCAAGACTCCGAAGCACGTTAGAGAAGCTCTCTGCAAAGCGGTGGAGGAATGCGATAATGGTTATGCGGAGTCGGAAGGATATTTGGGGCTTAGGAAAGCGATAGTCGATCGCGAAAAGGAGAAGAACCAGATTGATGTGGAAGTCAGTGATGTGATAGTGACAGCTGGTGTCACTGAAGCCATCCAGATGCTCGTTGCCGCTACGATTGAGTCCGGCGATGAGCTACTAGTTCCAGGCCCAGGTTATCCAACCTATCCTGAATTCACTTCGTTTTTTGGCGGCCGGCCAATTTCATACAGGACCGATGAGAGTAGCAATTGGCAGCCCGACATCGATGATATCCGCAAGAAGATCACTCCGAGGACCAAGGCTCTAGCTGTGATTAACCCAAACAACCCAACTGGGGCCGTGTATCCTAGGAAAACACTGAAGGACCTAGCCGATATAGCGGGGGAGCACGATTTGCTACTGATATCTGATGAGATCTATGATCTTATGACGTTTGATGGAGTGCACAACTCTCCCTCTACTCTGGCCCCTGATATCCCAATGGTGATTTTGAACGGATTCTCGAAGGTCGACCTTCTACCTGGATGGCGATTGGGGTATGCGGTTTTCAGAGATCCGCACGATGATCTCAAGGACATAAAAGAAGGAGTGATGAGACAGTTGAGGCTTAGATTGTCGGCGAACTACCCTTGCCAGATGGCAATGAGCGTGGCTCTCAAGGGTCCACAGGATCACCATGACGAGATCAGAAGTAAGCTACGCGAGAGGGCCGAGTTCGCCTTCAAGAAATTGAACTCGATCCCGGGCATCAGCACGACCAAGCCTCAAGGAGCCTTCTATATTTTTCCCCGATATCAGTCAAAGCGCTGGAAGGACGACAGAGAATTTGTATTGGATCTTCTGAACAACGCGCACTTGCTCGTCGTCCCAGGTTCAGGGTTTGGGGATGAATATGGGAAAGGCCACTTCCGTTTGGTCTTCCTACCTGACATTGAGACTCTAGGCAGAGCCTTTGATGCACTGGCGGATTTCATGGTGAAACATTCTTGATCGTTTCACATCATGCAGGATGACCGTCAAGCGTCGAACTTCTCCCAGGACTCTGGGAATGATCTCTCCAGTCCAGCAAGCTTTGCCCCGGTCATCGCAGCGGTGTTCAGATCTAGTGCTCTGATGTCATCCATCGTGATTGTGCGGAGATTGTCGTGGCCAGAGAGCATGGCCAATATCTTAAGCTCCTCC
>JBGOWR010000156.1:0-3072 GCA_041478695.1 Thermoplasmata archaeon
CAGTATCTTGGCGCTCTTCTGGCCCAGCGATCGATATATCACCGCGATCAAGACCATCGCGATCGCTACCACGGCGATCGCTTGATATATGCTTCCCAATCCCGCATTGACGGTGACAAGATACGTTGCCATTATCACGGTCAAGAAAACGACCGAGTACGCAACGAGTCTCGCCAGCGCAGGCAGATATCTTTCCTTCTCTTTCCTCGGTTCCTTTAGGAATTTCCATACTCCTATCGAGACGAGCAATGTTGGTATCGAGAATATCAGGAAGGGAACGGACCAGGCGATGTCGTTTCCCCAGGACATCGCCGCGAAATCGATTATGTATGGGGTCGCCACTGTCGCGAAGGTGAGACCGGCGGCCAGGCCAACGAATACGATCCCCATGCCAAATCCCTTCTTGGACTCTGGCGTCACGGCGCTCACCAACGCCCTGTCATTGGAGTAGTAGGCTCCCTCGCCCAGGCCGGTCAGGACCCTGGCGGCGACGAAGCCGCTGAGGGACCTGGTTAGCCCGCTTAGCAGGGTCGCCACCCCGGCCCAGGCGGTGCTTATCACGATCATCACCTTTCGTCCGTACTTGTCCCCGAGGTAGCCCGCCGGGAACTGGGTCAACATGTATCCCGCGAAGAACATTCCTCCGATTATTCCTCCGAGCGCGTGCGGCATCGGGGCGTCCCTCATGAACCCTATGTCGTGGTCGATCATCCACGACACGACCGGTCCGGTGATGCTTCGGTCTATGTAGCAGAACATCCATGCCATGAACAGCCAGAACCAGACGACATGATATGGTTTCGGCCGACGAATCCTTTTCTTATGGTCTCGATCGAGTCTCTCGGCGTCTTCCATTCCGAGCTGCCCGCCTGCGCTCATCCATTCACCCTATCCATTTCCTGGATTGGCGGGCTGGAAACGGTAAACAGTGCCCCGACCTAAATGTGCTCAAGACATAAATCAATTGCGCATGAGCCATTGTCTTCGAGATACATATCGATCCTACAGAAGTTCTATGACTTCAAGAAAATAAAAAAGATTCTGGCGAGGCGCCAAAACGAGAAAAGGGGTCGACGGCTCCTCACCAGATGCGTTGGGGCCGCTAGACAGTCGAGATGCGATCACTCTAGTATTGGGAACCTC
Organism: Thermoplasmata archaeon; assembly: GCA_041478695.1. Classification (GTDB taxonomy): domain Archaea; phylum Thermoplasmatota; class Thermoplasmata; order Methanomassiliicoccales; family JACIVX01; genus JAJRAG01. Next base: position 1,144 of record JBGOWR010000156.1, read on the forward strand.
TTGACCAGGGACATATTCGACCACCACTTCCCAAGTCCAAGCGTCTGTCCAGCTCTCACCTTCATCAGACCGATCAACAGAATCAGGTAGATTATGTGTTCGTCCAGGATCGGGTTGTTCGCTGGGGGAACGTTGGCCATCCATAGCAGCAACATGAGCAGGCCGCCCGATATTGTGGCGATTTTCATCCCCACCCCTAGTATCATGGCGACGCCGACAAGCAACAGAGCCAGCATGAAGAGAACGTCCACTACTGCGTTCCCGGCCAGACCTGTGAATAGTCCTTCAAAGATGCCACTTGTTGCGAACTTCAGAAAACCAGTCGTTGGCGATCCTCCGTTTATCCACGAATTGCTCGCCTTCGTAGCGAAACCCAAACCGAAGGTCTTGTCCAGGAACGCCCAGAGGATTATGAATCCTAGTCCAATCCTTGCGGACGCCCAGACGTACTCCGTTCTTACATACTCTGATAGTTTAGGTGTCATATTTTCACGATTGTTTATGGAGAATTACTAGGTATTTAAGTACTTTACCCCTGAAAAAAGCGGGCGAGTCTGCTGGCACACTGTCGCCTGGCCATCCTCATCTAGTAGCCAACGACTCACTGAGAATACGTGTTCATCCGATCGCTATCTGCGCACCTTCTGTCGACCTAGCGACTACCCAATCACATCTACGGCAGGCGTACTTCGATCATCTTCAGATTCATTCCGTTGCTGTCGAAGTAATGTTCCTCGTCCCCGTCGAAGAGTATGAAATCTCCTTTATTGAATGGCATCTTTTCCTTGCCGTTCGTGACGGTTCCGGACCCTTCCAATACGTACATTGCTTGTCTGAGTCTGTGCTTGTGAGGTTTCTTCGGGACGAGGCAGTTCGGACCGGTCTCTCTGAGTCCGAAAACGAAGTTCTCGTCGGCAACAACGTCCTTGATGCGCACCTGCCCCCTATCGCCATCGACGGTCACGATTTTGAGATCAGCTTCACGAATAAGTCTCATTTCCTTCCCCCGTACTTCTCCCAGTGGAAGAGCTCTTCGACCGGTTTCCTTGTTCTCGCATCTGGTGCCTCATCCGGATAGCCTAGCGTCATGCATACGGTGACGACCTGTCCTTTCGGTACATCGAGGTACTCCGCGACCTTCTCAGGATCGAACGCTCCTATCCAGCACGTTCCCAGCCCTTTTGAATGAGCTGCCAGGGTCAGATGGTCGAACGCTATCGCCAGGTCGACCCTGTTCCATTTCTGGTTGAGATCATCGACCCCAGCGATGAACGCAGAGCAATCCTCTATGAACTTCTGGCCCTTGCAGAGAGGTACTAACGCTCTCTTCCTCGCATCGTCCAGCACAACGATCATCTTCCAGAACTGTCTGTTCGCTCCAGTTGGGGCTAGTCTAGCTGCTTCGAGGATCTCCATAAGATCGTTCTCCGAGATCCTTCTCTTCTTGTATTTTCGGATGCTTCGTCTGCCTTTAATAGCGTCCATGACTTCCAAAGGAACTCCTCCTTGTCCTACGGTTGCTACCGACTAATGGTGACGGTCGCTAAAATATTTAATCGAGACCCGTGTCGCAAAGATCCTTGGAAATGGATTCTATGTTCATGTGCCTTCTCGGAAACCTCTTAAGGTGATCTGACCTTAGGAAATGTGGTCATATGACCGATCCTCTCGAGCGTTACTATAGAATACTGGACGGTAAGGGGAGAGCGCGATACATGTCGCTTCAGGCGACGAGATCCGATTTCAGACCGGAGCAAAAGGAAGAGGATCTCTGGAGCACCCACGAACGAGAGATCCGGGAGATGTGGGCGAGATCTCAATCCGGAGAAGAGAAAACTGGCGTCTCTGGAACGGAGGCAAGGAGTCTGTTGGATCTCAAATCAGAGCTTGCACATCGAATGCTTGGCCATTGTGACATATGCGAGTGGA
>JBGOWR010000166.1:0-2976 GCA_041478695.1 Thermoplasmata archaeon
TGCATCGGTCTGAGACCAACTACGTTTCCTCTGAGCATCCGACATTCATCTGCAATTCCATCTAAAAACCTTCCTGATAACGTTGGTCCTTGACCTGTAGGTCCGAGACGAACGAAAAACGAGATAAACCAAGAAGATGTTGAACGCAGCATGTTCACCCGAATAGTTCTTATTGGACCTCCTGGTTCCGGAAAGGGTACGCAGACCGAAAGGCTCTGCAAGGAATTCGGTTTCGCTCACATATCCACCGGTGACCTTCTTCGAGAGGCGGTCAGGACCGGTACGCCACTTGGCATCGAAGCGAAGAGGTTCATGGACGCGGGAGATCTCGTCCCGGACGAACTGGTCATAGAACTCGTCAAGCTGAAGCTCGACAGGTGCCCTGAGGGTTTTGTCCTCGACGGCTTTCCAAGGACCATTGAGCAAGCCAAGACTCTTCAGGATATATGCATGATCGACGTTGCGATCAACCTCGAAGTCAACGAGGAGGACATTGTCGGCAGAATGATCAACAGGCGCTCATGCAGGAAGTGCGGGGCGGTATACAACCTCCGGTTCAAGCCTCCGAAGAATGGTGATGTTTGTGACAAGTGCGGCGGAGAGCTTTACCAGCGATCCGATGATGTCGAAGAGACTGTCAGGGCCAGGATGAAGGTCTACAAGGAGCGCACGTTCCCATTGATATCATTCTATGATAGTCGAGGCATTCTGTTGAACATCGAAGCTCGGGGCGGCATCGATGAGATCTACAAGAAGATAGTAGAGAAAATCAAATCTTCATAGCTATTGCATGAGAATCTCCGATGGACTCATATCCATTCACCGTCTATCCAAGAGACATATCTCTGGAACGATGCCGCTTGGGAAAAAGATTAAAGAGAGGGAACTTATTGAGGAAGTCCTGCAGCCCCGTAGTGTAGCGGTCAATCATGCGGGACTCTGGATCCTGCGACGGCAGTTCGAATCTGCCCGGGGCTACTTCCCATTCCCGATCGATGCTTGTCTAAGTCACCTTCATTCTAGCCATGACTCCATACAATCGATGGGGCTCGATTTTTTATCATGAAAAGGCCCTACATGAGGCTTAAGCAAGAAAATTCCGAGAAGGAAGGGTAATGAACAGACTAGAAATGGGGATTGTTGTGTTCTTTGCGATTCTACTGCTCCTCATTGGGGCGATATTCATAATAGCCTCGGGGCTCGCGAACATAACGACCGGTGCCGTGATGGTCCTGATTGCACTGGTCCTATTCTATTTTGTATACAAGAGCGAGAAGATCCAAGCGGCGAAACCGACCGTGGTGAGCCAGACTTTCAACGTCAAGATGGAGGGTTCCGGAAGTCTCACTGAGAAAGAACTCAAATGCAAATCCTGCGGAGCGAGCCTTTCGGATAAGGATTTGAAAGTCGTCAAGGGGGCGGTGATGGCCGTCTGCCCATACTGCGGGACGGTCCAGGCGTACGAAGAAGCCCCGAAGTGGTGAGGGGATGGTCCAAACGAAAGGGATTCTTCGAGCATCGACAACCTTTCTGGTCGCACTTGCGACGATCGTCGTCGTTATTTCGTCCATTAGTGTTTTCGGAATCGCACTGACCAAGAATTGCGCGGCCCAGGGTTACTCATTCTCGGTCGATGCTGAGTACTTGAATGTCACGATGATGAAGGACGGCAGCGTCGATATCGATTATGTCATCGTATTCACCAACGTGAATGGTCTCGACGGAGTGGACATCGGTCTTCCGAACGGATACTATGACAAATCCTCGGCATCGGCGAGCATATTGGTGAACGGAGGAGAGTATGGTCCCGCGCTGATACGTGATTCTCCGTACGTAAATCCTGGACTAGCCGTGGAGTTCACGGATCAGACGATCAGTCAAATATCAGTCCAAGGCGCGTTCACACTGTATTTCCACGTGAACAACCCCCATATGATATATCTAAACGAACTCGTCTCGGGCACCGTAGGAATCAAGTTCAGGCCGACGTGGTTCAGTTCCGAATACCAGATCGGCAATACGGGACTGCTGCAATCGAGGATAATATTCCCGGAGGGCTTCACGAACTTCTCCCAGGCAATCTATCTTCAGGACCATCCTTGGGACTCGCTGCAATTCGACATCGCAACTGGGCGTGTCGTAGCCACATGGACGGACTACTCGGTGAGTCCTAATGAAATCTCGAGTGGCACCTTCGACTTCGGCGGAGGACTTCCCACCGGCTATGTGGACAAATACTACCAACATGACATCTGGGAGGCGCTTGGCGATTTTGGAAAAAGCCTCGTCGATCTGGTAATGACGCTATTGCCATTGATCGTCTTCGCATTGATCCTCACATTCATAGTCCTTTCTTCCGTCCGACAGGCGAGGAAGAGGAACAAGGATTACTTCGACCCCAAGTTCTGCACCGTTGGCGCAGGACCGCGAAGGGACCTCACGGCCGTGGAAGCTGCGGTCGTCCTCGAAAGGCCGATCGAGACCGTAGCGACCATGATACTGTTCGGTCTCATCAAGAAGTCCAAGGTGAAGGTTCAATCGGAGGAGTTCCCGATGAGACTCTCCAGGCTCGCGACGGAAAGTGATCATGAGTACGAGAACGACTACCTCGCGGCAATCGAAACAGACGGAACGATGAACAGAGCACTGTTGAAGAAGACTCTGATAAAGCTGATAGATTCCGTTGGAGTGAAGCTGAAAGGTTTTGACCTGGAAGCGACGAAATTGTACTACGAGGGAATATTCGAGAAGGCATGGAAGCAGGTGAAGGACGCAGGGACGCCGGAGGAATTCGCGAAGGTGCTCGAGGAAGACAACGAATGGATGATGCTTGACGAGAACTACGAAAAGAGGATGCACGAAGTCTACGTCATTCCATGGATTCTCTACCCCCATCCTACTGGGACCGTGTCCAAGGGTCCGACGTCCATTGGGGGGAGAGAGTCTATTGCAGGCAAGTACGTATCGCAGATCAAA
>JBGOWR010000016.1:0-9757 GCA_041478695.1 Thermoplasmata archaeon
TCGATCCGCGTTCCTTTAGTGGCGAAGATATTGACCTCGTTGAGGTACTCGAGCTCGGTGATGAGCGCTGCGTTCTGGGTCTCCTCATCAGCTTCCAGGATATGGATTATGTCCTTCAAAGAATACTCTTTCTTCACTCCCCTGACGCTCTCTATCGCCTTGCGCAGAGAGGTCAGATACGTCCTTACATTCTTGATATTGGTGAGACCAAGCAGCTCTCTGGCCTCAAGATTTGAGAGTGTGAACTTGAGCGGCTGAGCCTTTTTGTTGATGTTGGTATCGGTCGCGAACTCAACGATCTTCTCCGAGTAGCCTCTCGGTGAGACCCTGAAGTTTCGGGCCGTGTGAACGGCAGGACCTTTCTCCCTCATCGAGCCGTACTCACCATGAGGGTCGACCACAAGCACTGTCACATCGTGCTTCATGAATTCCTCGACCAGACCTCCGCAGAGGAAGCTCTTCCCTCCACCTGTCTTCGCAAGAATGCTGACATGTTTCTGGACCATCGCATTGATGTCGACCTCGACGCGGATGTCATGACCAAGCAAAAGGCCAATGTATGCTCCAGTATCGGTGTTCTCCTTCAGTCCGATGACGTTCTTGATGAGTGTGTCGCTCCCTTTGTAGACCAGATCCCCGGCCTTAAAAGGCGTCCTTGGGACCTGAAGGAGGTTCCTATCGTCTCTGAAGCCGATAAGGTCCACCGTGGCAGTGACCTTCTCTTCGATCAATACCTCCTCGCCATCAGAGATTAGCTTCGCTCTATCCAACGAGAGATCGGTCTTGCGCTCCATCTCAGTAACCAGACCGAGGACCCATCCGTCCGTATCGTGCTCGATTTGAACGTATTCCATCTTTTCAATGTCGCCGGCCACGCGAAAATTGATGGCAGTCGTGCCGACGTTGCCGTAGATAATTCCGACGCAGTCCATGTCGGGGTACTTGTTCGACTTCGGAGTACCGTGGCTATCTGCATGATCTACGGCAGAATCCGAACCCATCTGCATCCCATCCACGACCATATCATGAGGAGAGAATAAGAATGTTTCCGAATAGGCATTTCTGAAAGTGATGTGGAATCGACGTTCTCTCGGTGCCCTCAAAGTGATGTGTGGTCCTCTTACAGTAGATATAAAACGCAGGAGTACGATTCCGTCGGGATGATCGTTGTCGGCGGTTCCTCATCGAGGAGACTGGCCGAGGATTTGGCGAAGGAACTGGGAGTCGGACTCCTTCAGGCGACCTCAAATCGTTTCCCAGATGGTGAGTCCTACGTCAGGCTCGAGATCGAGAAACTTGACAAGGAGGTCGTCATCGTTCAGAACACCCATCCTGACGACATGCTCGTCGAACTGTTGCTTCTGCAGGACGCTGCGGGGAGACTGGGCTCTGAAAGAATTACCAATGTGATACCTTACTTCGGATATGCGCGGCAGGACAAGCTTTTCAACATGGGGGAGGCAGTGAGCGCCCAGGTCATGGCAGAGCACATCGAGATGAGGGCGGACAAGGTCGTCACCGTCGACATCCATACGGACAAGGTGTTGGACTGGTTCAAGAGAGCGAAGGGTGTGAACGTGCACGCCACCAAATGCATAGGCTCGTTCTTCGCCAATGACGGGATCGACCTTGTCCTCGCTCCAGACAAGGGCGCGGCTGAGAGGGCGAGGGAGGTCGCCGGGATACTCGGCTCGGACTGGGACCACCTCGTGAAGACCAGGCTCAGCGGGACAGAAGTGAAAATCGCTCCGAAGAGGCTCGACGTCAAAGAGAGGAACGTCCTGATCGTGGACGACATAATCTCGACCGGGGGTACGATCGAAGCAGCGACGATGCAACTGAGGTCGCTGGGGGCGAAGCGAGTCATAGCCGTCTGCACGCACGGATTATTCACGATGGGGGCGATAGACCGATTGAGGAAATGCTGCGACAAGGTGATATCGACCAACACGATCGAGAGCGAGGTCTCAGGAATATCTGTTGCACCAGCAATCGCCAAGGCGATCTAGTGCGTTCCCCGCAACCTCCCGGGCCATTCGCTGGAAACATTTATAGAAACGTCGCTCATACTCAAATCCCTCATCCGAAAGGTGTCTAGAAATGAAGAAAGAGGATAACTTCAGCGAGTGGTACAACGAAATAGTCGAATTGGCGAACCTTACCGACAAGAGGTATCCCATCAAGGGCATGAACGTCTGGACACCGTACGGATGGAAGATCATGTTGCATATCGATTCCTATATTCGGAAAGAGTTCGATGCGACTGGCCATGATGAAGTATGCTTCCCCCTTCTGATCCCCGAGACGGAATTCCAGAAGGAGAAGGATCACATCAAGGGCTTCGACACAGAAGTATATTGGGTGACCCAGGCAGGAGCGAATCCTCTTGATATCAGGCTTCTTCTCAGACCTACGAGCGAGACGGCAATGTACCCGATCTTCGCTCTCTGGATACGCTCACACACCGACCTGCCCCTGAAGACCTACCAGATCGTCAATACGTTCAGGTACGAGACCAAGATGACCCGGGCGTTCATCAGAGTAAGGGAGATTCACTTCTTCGAGTCGCACACCTGCCACGTCGATGAGGCGGACGCACAGAGACAGGTCGAAGAGGACTTCGCTGTGCTGGAGAGGGTCATGAAGCCTCTGTGCCTGCCATACCTGCTCCTCAAGAGAACGGACTGGGACAAGTTCCCTGGTGCGTACTACACCGTTGGAATAGACACTAACTTGCCTGACGGCCGGAGCCTTCAGCTCGGCAGCATACATCACTACCGCGAAAACTTCTCCAAACCCTTCAACATCAAGTACGAGGATGTGGACGGCAGCCTGAAATACGTTCACCAGACGACCTTCGGAATGAGCGAGCGCCTTGTTGGGGCGATCGTAGGCGTACACGGAGACGACAAAGGACTGGTTCTACCCCCTGACGTCGCGCCCTACCAGATCGTGATAGTACCGATCCTCGCGAAAGGGATCGTGGAAGAGGTAACACAACAGGCATGTGAAGTGAAGGATGAACTTGCAAAGGCAGGATTGAGGACCAAATTGGACGATAGGGACGTTAGACCAGGCAGCAAGTTCTACGATTGGGAGATAAAGGGCGTGCCGCTCAGGCTGGAGATCGGGTCCAGAGACATCAAACATGGTGTAGTGACCTATGCCCGTAGGGACTCGGGGGAAAAGGGGACTGTGAAGAGAACCGACTTGGTCCGAGATGTGACGCATCTCCTGGGAATGATATCGAACGAATTGCATGAGAAGGCAAACAAGAAGCTTGCCGAATCGATCGAGACGATAGAGATCCTTGATGATCTGCCAAACAGGATCATCAGATTCGGATGGTGCGGATCGGAAGACTGCGGACACGAGTTCGAGAACCGCACAGAACTCAAGCTGTTAGGAACGCCATACGTTAAGGAAACATTCAGAGGGGCTTGCATCATCTGTGGGGCTGACACCGACACTGCGGCGTATGCAGCAAAGGCAATGTAAGGGGTCTGGGTAAGAATAAGGACCAGGATCGAGGCATACGAGATTTGTCGAGTAGCTCACTGCTTCTGCTTCCGAGAAAGGAGCAAACCCAGGACGCCAAAAACGATAAGAACGACGACGATCGAGTAGACACCGATGAACTCCTTCTCGAGGATGTTCCAGCTGCCGTAGATCAGGCCCCACGCCCAGTACATGGCGAATCCGGCGATGATCAACAAGACAGAAATGGCTAACTTTGCCTTCCTGGGGAAATCAGAGCCTTCCATTGGGTGCGCCCAATGCCTTCAGCATATAAAATCCTTTTTCCCATCAATCTGCCATCGGTCGCAGCGACCCAGATACGATATCGGGGAGCATCATCACACTTGAGGACAAAGCTGCAAAGAACGCGATCCCGCTCCGCCAACAACAACGAGCTTCCAACTAATTTTATATAATTCAAGTCCATTAGTTGCAGATGGTGATGGGATGACACTCGAGTGGCTGTTAGTCATCATAGCGATCTGGCTCGGCATAGGAGCTGTGATAGCAGCTTGGATATACAGAGACACGAAAGTAAGGAAGAACGCTGCGGAATGGAATTGGGTGGGGATAGGCTTCCTCCTCAGCATAATCGGGGCGATCATCTACATCGTCGCGGCCAATGCGGAGAAGAAGCGTGGTTATCAGTATCCTCCAGCAACGAAATATGAGAACCCAGACTACACCATGGAGGGGGGAAAGAAAGAAACAGAGCCCCAGGCGACCCTATCCGCCCCTGGGCAAAGCGGGACTGCGTCAGATGACAAGAAGGAGATCAAACAGATCGATGGACTTCCGAGATGTCGCCACTGCGGTGCTGCAATCTCTGAGCACGATTGGCAATGTCCGAAGTGCGGCACCAAGCTAAAGTACTAGAGGCAAAGCGGAATCGCACACAATCCTTTTCTTAACCTGAGCGCATCCTGAACGTCATGCTACGAGATGGGGAGCTCGTCTATTTGCTTGATGAACAAGGGAGAAGGCACTGGGCAAAAATCCAGACCGGAATGGTCAAGGTCGAGGGATTTGGTGTGATAGACGGTTCGCGACTCGTAGGGTTGGAAAGCGGATCGACGCTCTCGTTGGCCGGAAGGACGCTATGGGTCCTCCGACCCGGAGCTCATGAGCTCATGGAATCGATAGAGCGCGGGGCACAGGTCATAGGGGCAAAGGACGCCGCGACGATCGCTCATCGGCTCGATCTCAAGTGTGGAGATCTGGTGATCGAGGGCGGTGTCGGTTCCGGATCGCTGACAACTGTTCTGATCAACCTTGTTAGACCGACCGGGAAGGTGGTTTCGGTCGAACTAAGGGACGAGTTCGCAATGAGGGCCAGAAAGAACATCGCTCGGACCGGTCTTGACGGGTGCTGGGAGCTCGAGAAAGGAGATATCAGGACGATCCAAATGGACTTGAGGGCCGATGCAGTAGTGCTGGACATACCCGATCCTTGGGAAGCGGTCACAAACATTGGCAAGATGATGAAAGGAGGTGGACGATTCGGCGCGTTCGTCCCTAACATGAACCAGGTCGAGAACACGGTGAAGAAGCTCCGCTCGTCCGGATTCGTGGAGGTCGAAGCTCTTGAGAACATCCAGCGGGTCATGGAGGTCCATCCAGGAGGGGTGAGGCCCTCTTTCGATGTGCTCGGGCACACTGGCTATATGATATTCGCAAGAAAGATCATAGACCAGACGGAGGCCAAGGATTAAGTATGGGTCCGCAGGTGGGGGGCGAAGGATGAACCTGGATTTCGCGCTTGGGGCTTTCGTGTCGATCTTCGCCATAGTGAATCCAGTTGGCAACATACCGATCTACGAGGCGGTAACGGAAGGCTACTCCAAGGAACTGAAGAGAAAGGTAGCTGTCAAGATCTGCTTGGTCACGACCGCTGTACTGTTCGTGTTCGCGGTATTCGGTCAGTGGATCTTCTCGTTATACGGGATCACGATACCGGCGTTCAAGATTGCTGGCGGTCTTCTGCTATTCTCCGTCGCTTTCTCGATGATGCAGGGGCAGCGGTCCAGAGCCAAGCTTTCCGAGGAAGATCAGGAAGAGGCGATGGAGAAGGAGGAGGTAGGCATAGTTCCCCTTGGAATACCGCTCTTCGCCGGACCTGGTGCAATTACCACGGTCATGATATACGTCTCCGAGGCGACCTCACGAAGCGATGGATTCCTGGACATCATCTCTGTCTTCATTGGGATAGTCCTGACCGTTCTGATCAGCTACTTCCTCCTGCACTATTCTGAAGGAATTTTCAAGAGGATGGGGAGGAGCGGGGCGATGGCTTTCTCAAGGGTCATGGGCCTGCTGCTGGCGGCGGTCGCGGTCAGCTTCATGCTTTCAGGCGTGTTCCAGGCCATCAGAGACGCTGGCTTCTTGTAGAGGAACTGAGAACAGGATTAAGTAGGGAGCAGGGGATTCCCGATGTGGTGCTGCGATGGTAGTCGCGGAGGTAAGGATTGAGCTCAAGCCGGGGGTCGCTGACCCTGAAGGTCAGAATACGAAGAAGGCCCTCGAGCTGCTTGGTTTCAAAGGTATCGACAGCGTCCGCTCGATCAAGTTCTTCGAGATCGTACTGGACTTGCCAAGAAATGAGGCTAGGAAGGCTTGCGAGGAGATGTGCAGGAAGCTTCTGGCGAATCCGGTCATCCAGAGCTACAGGATCGATATCAAGTGAGGTCGAACATGGCACCTGTCGATCTCAAGCGTCGAATGGACGCACCGTTCGAGATTTTCCAGATAGACGTTCTTTCTTCAAAGGATAGAGACCTCAAGGAAATCAGCTCTTCTATGGGTCTCAATCTCAGTCTGAACGAGATGAAGATTATACAGAAGTACTTCTCAAAGAAGCGCAGGTTGGCGACCGATGTGGAGCTGCAATCCCTCGCTCAGGCCTGGAGCGAACACTGTTGCTACAAGAGCTCTAGGGTTTTCCTGAGGGAGCACATCTTCAACATCAAGCATCCTGACGTCCTTGCAAAGGGAGATGCAGGAGTGATGGCCTTCGACGACGAGTACGCTTACGCGCTCAGGATCGAGAGCCACAACCATCCTTCGGCGATAGAACCGTACGGAGGCGCGGCGACAGGCATAGGAGGGATCATAAGGGATGTAGTCTGCATGGGGGCACAACCTGTCGCTCTAGTAGATCCTCTTTTCTTCGGTCCATTGGACTACGACGGGGAGCTCCCTCAAGGAGTCAAGCATCCAAAATACCTCCTTGGAGGGGTCGTCGGGGGAATAAGGGACTATGGCAACAGGCTCGGAATACCTACGGTCTCCGGGGGCGTGTTCTTCGATGAAGGGTACATCGGCAACTGCATAGTCAACGTTGGCTGCGTGGGAATCGTGAAGAGGTCCCAGCTTCTCAAGAATGCGGTCGGCGGCGCCGGAGACGTTCTGATACTTGTTGGAGGAAGGACCGGGAGGGACGGCATTCACGGGGTCACATTCGCATCGGCGGAATTGGACGAGACTTCCGAGGAGGAATCGCGAGGAGCGGTGCAGCTGGGCGACCCGATCATGAAGGAACCTCTCATCCACGCATGTTTGGAGGTGACCTCGAAAGGGCTCATCAACGGAATGAAGGACCTCGGAGGAGGCGGCCTGTCTTGCGTGGTCGGAGAGATCGCACTGGCAGGAGGATGTGGGGCCGATGTGCAGTTGGACAGAGTTCCACTGAAGGAGACGGGCCTGGCACCATGGGAGATTTGGGTGTCGGAATCTCAAGAGAGAATGATGCTCTCGGCTTCAAAGAGGAACGTAAGGAAAATCATGGAGATATTCGATCTTTGGGATGTCCCGGCCACAGTAATTGGCAAGGTCATCCAGGATAAGATCGTGAGGCTCCATTACGACGGCCTTGAGGTGTTCGAGCTTGACCTGGATTTCCTGACGAAGGGACCTGAGTACTGTCGACCGACCAGAGTAGCTAAACCTTCGACGATAAGAGATGTCGTCGCGCCAAAGCTCCCTAAGAATCTGAATAATGTTCTACTGTCACTGCTCTCCGACCCGAACGTGGCATCCAAGGAATGGGTGATCAGACAATACGATCATGAGGTCCGAGGAAGCACGGTCATAAAGCCGCTTCAAGGAAAGATCGGCTCGAGGACGCACGGGGACGCTTCGGTAGTCAAACCGCTTAGAGATTCCTACAGAGGATTGGCGATTGCCATAGGAGTGAATCCATGGTTCACTACGCTCGATCCATATAGAGGAGGATTGAGCGCTGTCGACGAGATGTGCCGCAACCTGACGGCGGTTGGATCCGTCCCTCATTCACTGACGGACTGTCTGAACTTCGGGAACCCAGAGAAACCAGAAAGACTGGGAGAGTTCAGGGAGGCTGTAAGGGGCATCGGGGATGCAGCGAAGGCTCTCCACATAGGGGCACCATCTGGCAATGTCAGCTTCTATAACGAGACCCCGGAAGGTGGGGTGCCGCCGACACCGACGGTGATGGGGGTCGGAATCGTCGAGGACATCAGGCGCTGCATAACCTCTGATTTCAAGGAGGCTGGCGATCCTGTCTACATTGTGGGGGAGACGAAAAATGAGATGGGCGGATCGGCGCTCTTTCGTAGGTTCAGAGGAAAAGGAGGGATTGTCCCCGACGTCGATTTGGATGCAATGTCCAGGTACATGACCTCATTGAAGAAGAGCATGGACTTGGGAATCGTCCGGGCGTGCCACGATGTCTCAGATGGAGGACTTGCCGTCGCACTGGCAGAGATGTGCATCGGCGGGGACATCGGTTTCGAAGGCGGCCTCTCCTCGATCGAGCATGTCCCAGCCATCGTCAGACTGTTCTCCGAATCGAACTCAAGGTGGGTCGTGGAGGTCGATGAGGGTAGGGAGAAGGAATGGCTAAGGACGATGAAAGGATCCGCGACCAGGATAGGCATTCTCGGGGGACGATCATTGATATTGGAGGATCGCACCGGTCCCATCGGTCTCAAAGTGGACAAGATCAGGAAGGCTTGGTCCGAGCCGTTCTGGAGGCTGCTAGGGTGAGGTGGTGCCGATGAAGCTCAACGACATCAGGGTCTGCGTATTGAGGATCGAGGGCACCAATTGTGAGGACGAGACCTACTCGGCTTTCAAGGAGACGGGAACGGACCCGGAGAGAGTCCACCTCAAGCAGCTGATCGGCGCATGCCCTTCCTCGATGAGAAGGGACCTCTCCGAATACGATATTCTCGCTCTTCCAGGAGGTTTCTCTGCTGGTGACTATGTTCGGGCGGGAGCGATCTTCGCTGCAAGGATGAAGAGCGCGCTGTCCTCGGAACTCATAGAGTTCGTTCTGGACGAGAAACCCGTGATCGGCATATGCAACGGATTCCAGATACTGGTCGAACTGGGGATGCTTCCTGCTTTCGACGAAGTGATGGCCAAAGAACCACAGGCAGCCCTGGCGACAAATGCCTCTGGCAGGTTCGAATGCATCCCGACCTTTCTAAGACATGAGAATCAAGGCAAGTCCGTCTTCACCAGAACGCTCCCAAAAGGGAAGACGGTCATGTTCCCAAGCGCGCACGCTGAAGGAAATCTGATGTTACCGACGGAGAAGAAGGAGAAGCTCCTTGACCGATTGGTGGAGGAGGACCAGATTGTGTTTAGATACGTGGACCCCTCAGGTGGATATGCTGGATATCCATGGAATCCTAACGGGTCCCTTAGCAACATAGCGGGAATATGCAACCCTATTGGGAATGTCCTTGGCCTGATGCCTCATCCAGAGAGGGTCTTCCACCGATACACACATCCTGACTGGACCCGGACACAGAACGATCCAAATGGTGCAGGGGACGGCAGAGCTGTATTCGAGTCGGTCGCAGAATACGTAAAGAGGAAGTTCTAAAGCGGATTCAGTATTCGAAAACCGCTCTACAAGAGGGAAACGCGCACTTCGACCATATCTCCGTCTTTCAGTCCGAGGGTGCGTCTCAGGTGGTACTTGCAGACGATCTCCATCACATCGTTGTAATGGGATCTGCTTGGAATCGCTATCGCACAGTCGATATTCTGGATTCTTGCGGGATAGCACCTGACATCGCCGAACGTCCTTCCGTTCTTCTCAAAGCCCTTTATGACGATTCCACCGCCTCTTCTCAGCGAATCTAGCTTGGACTGGTCTGAGGGAGTGACGCGGATGTTCAAGGTGCCGTCGTAGGGCTCGAATCCCAGCTTCTCGGTGAACTGTTCCTGATAGCCGGACTGTGTTACGTAA
>JBGOWR010000142.1:0-3397 GCA_041478695.1 Thermoplasmata archaeon
GACCTAAGAAGAAATGATGGATAGTTGATTATTAGAGACATCGTTCCAGTTATTGGTCTTGTACTGATTCTTCTGACCTCGATTCCCTTCTGTGCGTCTTTTTCTGGAAATGTTCGATCTCTGTTCCATGCGAGAATGGTCACCTCATATCCTGCGGACATCAAACCCAGTGCTTCTTTGTGCACTCGCGGGTCAGGTCTGAACTCGTTAGAGAGGAGCATCAGGACCTTTCTCGGCATCCTAGCTCATCCCCCTCGCTCAAACATTGGTCTCGACCGTTCTGCCTTCGGTCAGAGATCTCTTGGAGTGTTCGATCATCTCCACCGTCTTGACGCCGATCACTCCGCTGTTCCTCGTCTCCATTAGAGGATCCCCTATGGACTTCAGGAAATGTTCCAGCTCAGTCCTTATCGTGTTATTCCTCTCGATCCCGAGCTTGTATGTGTATCCGCTCTCGTGCACCGTCACTTCCTGTCCGACGGCGTCGATCACGCAGGACCTGTTCTCGCCGACCACCTCGACCTGCCTCACCTTCCTAGGGGCGAGCCAACTTAGATTAGCATTTGCGATCTCGCCATCAGACGTTTCCGAAGTGATGTATGCGGTCTCCTCCATCTTCTTTCGCCTGAACGGCCGGGCAACGCAAGTGATCCTCTCGGGCCAAGCGTCCAGGAGGAAATTCGTGATGTCGAAGTAATGCGGGGCGAGGTCAACGATGACGTCCCTATCGGCATAAGGAGGTTCCAGGTTCACCCAGATCATGTTCAGGAAAAACACCCTACCGAAGAAGTCCTCGTCGATGAGCCTCTTGACCTCCAGCAGGGCGTTGTTGAACCTGTAGATGTGCCCGACCGATAGCGTGAGATTCTTTTTCTCGGCCAGATCGACGAGGATCCTGCCGTCCGCAGAGCTGAGAGTGATCGGCTTCTCCACCAGAACATGCTTCCCACGATCGAGCGCTTCCCTGCATGCCTCGAAATGTAGGGAGTTCGGGAGGCAGACGTTCACCGCCGTGATCGAATCGTCCTTAAGCACGTCCCTGTAGTCGTGGCACAGGCCCTCGACCCTGTGCCTTTCCCGACAGTACTCCAAGTTCTTGTCCGATAGATCGGACACTGCCTTTACCTTCACTCCCTGGATGGCGCTGTACTCGTCAACGATCTTGCGCCCCCAGTACCCCACACCCAGAACGCCGACATCGATGCGCCTCATCCTCAAGGTCCCCCATAGAAGTCGATTATCTGCTCGCAGACATACTTCACCTCGGCATCGCGCAATGCGGGGAAGATCGGAAGAGAGAGCAAGCGCGATGACAACGATTCGCTTATTGGAAATGAGCCAGGTGCGAACTTGTACATCTCCCTGTACACTGGCTGAAGGTGGATTGGAACGGGATAGTGAACGCCGCATTCTACTCCCCTATCTGAAAGATGTTTCGCAAGCTCATCGCGTCTCTCGCACTTGATGACGAATAGATGAAAGACTGGCTTCACATCTTTGCTTCCCCGAGGAGGTAGCGCGATACTACCGACCCCTTTCAGAATCTTCGAATATAGGGCCGCGATTAGCCTCCTCCTCTCATTCCACTCTTCAAGATAGCGAAGCTGGACGAGACCGAAAGCCGCATTTGCCGTATTCAATCTAGCCGTGAAGCCGATGACGTCGTGGACGTAGCGGGAAGTTCGACCGCAGTCCCGAAGCTTGGCGATACGATCGGCCGTTTCCTCATCGTCGGTGGTGACCATCCCTCCGTCCCCACCAACGGTCATGTTCTTCGTTGAGTAGAATGAGAAGCAACCGACGTCCCCGATCGAGCCTACCTTGGCCTTTCTGTAAGTCGCGCCATGAGCCTGGGCCGCGTCTTCGATCATCTTCAAACCTTTAGATCTCGTTATGTTCATCAACCCATCCATATCTGCAGGGTGCCCGAACAGGTGGACCGGGAGGATCGCCTTGGTTTTCGCCGTCAGGCGCTTCCTGACCTTTGCAGGGTCGATGTTGTAGTCCGTTTCCGAGACGTCTGAGAAGGTGGGGACGCCTCCCGCCTGGACCACGGCATTCGCGGTGGCGATGAAGGATAGCGGCGTGGTCAGAACCTCTTTGTTCCTGACGTCGAGCGCGATCAATGACAAGGCCAAAGCGGCGGTCCCGGAAGAGAGGGAGACAGCATGCTTCGTGCCGATATACCTCGCAAAAGCACTCTCGAACTTGAAGACGCTCTCGCCGAGGACCATCCTTTCGTTCCTGAGGGCATCGGAGACGGCCTCCACCATCTCATCCGTGACCTGTGGCCTGCTGAGAGGGATCTTTATGATCGGACCGCCCCCTTCTTGATCACCTTCGCTGGGTTTCCAACGACGACACAATGAGCGGGAACGTCCTTGGTGACGACCGATCCGGCTCCGACCATCGCCCCCTCACCGACCGTCACCCCGCAGATTATGACGGCCCCCGCCCCAATCGATGCCCCTTTCTTCACCAGCGTGGGAACAATCTGCCAGTCTCCCACGGCCCTCGGATGAATGTCATTTGTGAAGATCGCGTGCGGACCGACGAAGACCTCATCCTCGATCGTGACCCCGGATGGAATGAAGGCATAGGCCTCGATCTTGCACCTGTCTCCGATCTTTACCCCCTTTTGTATCTCAGAAAAGGCTGCTATCTTGCTGTCTCTGCCAATTGTACAACCGTAGAGGTTAACGAAATCTCGTATGACCGTTCCCTCACCGATGATGCAGTCTTGAATCGAATAGTACTTCGCCAAGAGCTTCATTTCAGGTGCAGTCCAACGTTATCTGGAAATTAATACTTTATTGTACATCGGAAATGCCAGCATCAGTGCCGAGATAGGATGCCGAAATCGTGATAAGCCCACTTCGTCATAACCCGGTCTGAAATGCTCGTCAGCGTCGTCCTCAACATCATGAACGAAGAGAGGAATATTGCCGATCTCCTCGACAGCTTGGTCATCCAAGAGCAACCGGTGGAGATAATCGTCGTCGACGCCAACAGCAAGGACAGGACGAGGGACATCGTACAAAGGTATGCTGACTCGCATCCTTTTGTCGAATTGTACGTACACCCAGGCAGCCGAGGAGACAGCACGAACTTCGGGATTTCCCAGGCGAAGGGGGACATCATCGCCTTCACCGGAGGGGATTGCATCGCCAATCCGTTCTGGATCAAGGAACTGAGGAGAACGCTCGAAGGAGGGGCGGACATCTTCGCTGGGAAGACGATAAACCTAGGGCTGAATGCCTGGGAGGAACTCGAGAGGGTCGAGCTCTTGCACAAAGGATACGACGTATCCTTCCCAAGCTGCAACATGGCTTTCAGGAGAGAGGTCATCCAGCGAGTAGGAGGCTTTGACTCATGGTTCATCACCGCTGAGGACATC
>JBGOWR010000157.1:0-3057 GCA_041478695.1 Thermoplasmata archaeon
AGGCTTATCCATGCAACAGGCAGACCGCGTTCAAGGCTGTCAACGACTACCTAAGTCACCTGTTTGAATGATTCTAATCCGCCCATTCACCGGTATCCCAATGACCCAAAATGTAAGGATCAATACACTCGATCGCCTCTTCACACAATCAACCCATCTAAGAAAGAATTAATAATCTGGAAATCATCCTGCGAATATCCGCAGGGGTAGCCAAGCTTGGCCAAAGGCGCAAGGCTTAGGACCTTGTCCCGAAGGGGTCCGTGCGTTCAAATCGCACCCCCTGCACCTGCCGGATAGGGAGCAAGGACAATCGCGAGAGCACAACACGATTCGATTCCAGGTTCTCCATTCTTTGCGAGGCGCCCACAAAATTGGTGTCGAAGAAATCTATTCATAGAGGCTTTGTCCAGGGAACGGAACGAATATGTCAGTCAACAACCGTATGATACTGAATCTAAAGAGCCTGACCAGGGTGATCGAGAATAGAGTCGGAATCAGTGAGAGCGCGGCTAAGGACTTGGCGCTTCGATTACTGAACTATTTTGGATTCGGAGAGTCCATTATCGATAACTCTCTCGATCAGGAGGATAGACGCCTGTTCTATTTCTTTCAGGATCTGAGGCTTCTGAAGACTCACTGGGAGGAAGCGGTCCTTCTAAATGGAAGGATCTGGAGGATATTCTATTGGGACTTGAATGTGGATGACATTGCCCGCGAACTCAGATGCCTAGGATGCGAGGAGCCAGAGGAACTGGATCTCTACGATTCTTTGCCCGATGAGGCATGGTCTAGAGAGAGGTCCGCAGAGATTGCGTGACGACCGGTGAGCTTTTTCTACGGTCTTGCCGATATACCATGCGATATCAATGAGACGTGGAGGAAAAGCCCTCATACTAGTTATGGACGGTCTGGGGGACAGACCGATCGAGGCCCTGGGATTCAGAACCCCACTTCAAGTCGCTCGTAAGCCGAACATGAACTGGTGTGCCCGACACGGATCCAGCGGGATAATGGACGTTATCGCGCCTGGTGTGCCTCCGGGAAGTGATACATCGCATCTGGCGATTCTTGGATATGATCCATCAGAGGTCTATACGGGACGTGGACCGTTCGAAGCAGCTGGTGTCGGACTAGCAGGCAAGAATGGTGATGTCGCCTTCAGATGCAATTTCGCCACCGTGGATGATGAGTGGAATATCTTGGACAGGAGGGCTGGAAGGATAGGAGGACCTGAGACGGTCGAGCTGTCGAACGTCCTTGGCAAGATCAGGATCGAGGGCGTGGAGATCATCGTTAGAGAAGCGACCGAGCATCGGGCGGTCTTGCTCCTCAGAGGCAAGGGGTTATCACCGTTCGTTTCGGACGTGGACCCTCATTCATTGGCAAGAGTTCCCAAAAGCACGCCGCTTGTTCCGAAAGCGAAAAAGACCGCGAAGGTTGTGAATGACTTCGTCAGGGAATCTTATCTGGTGCTCAAGAATCACCCGATCAATCAGAAACGAGTGGACCAGGGAAAACCTCCTGCGAACATTCTTCTGCCTAGGGGGGCTGGCAGTTTTCCGAAGATCCAGTCGATCAAAGACAAGTATGGAGTCGAATCTGCATGCGTGGCCGGAGTATCGCTTGTCAAAGGGATCTGCAGGTTGTGCGGAATGGAAGTGGTCGAAGTACCTGGAGCCACCGGTGGGCTTGACACTGACATGAATGCCAAGGCGAATACCGCCTTGACGCTCCTGGACTCAAAGGATCTCGTGTTGGTCAACGTAAAAGCCGCCGACATAGCGTCTCACGATGGAGATTATGAGAAGAAAGTCGAAGTGATCGAGCGCCTTGATAAGATGGTCGGACTAGTTCGTAGGAGTGTATCTCCAGACACCATCATTGTTCTTCTGGCAGATCATTGCACTCCTGTGCAGCTGGGAGATCATAGTGGAGATCCAGTCCCCGTGTCTATCTGCTCAAATAATACGCCGAAGGACGGTGTTCAGGCTTTCGATGAGGTATCAGCTTCGATGGGGGGACTAGGAAGAATTCGGGGAAAGGATTTGATGCCTATATTGCTGGACAAGATGAATATGTCTAAGAAATTCGGTTCATGATCTTCTTAGAAATGTCTTTCCTACTAGGCGATGGCTTTCTAGGACTCAAAAAGGAATATATCATGACAATCCTTCTCGTTGGACGTGAAGTTCTGCTACTGTCCCGAGTGCAAGACGCTTCATCCAAGGAACTGGTATAGCAGGGGGAAATGCGAGGTCTGCAATAGTGAGTGCACGACAATCGAGGTCAGAAAGTCGATCTACGGATTGTCGATGTATTCGGTCAGCATCGTTGCCATGATTTTGATAATATTGTACGTCGGACATTTCCAGATGGGGGTCTCGATTTTCGATTTTATGAGCTCGATGCCGTCTGATGCCATTGTAGCTGGGATTTTTGGATCTATTGGGTTGGCATTTGCTCTTCAATACATGGATCTGAGAAGGACATCAAACGAAGCAGAGAGAATCGTCAGGAAAATGGAAGGAAGAAACTAAGAGAATGGATTCGATCAGACATATCTCCATGCATTCAGTATCATCAGGACATCTCCCTTGTGAGATGGCATTTCTGAGACAATTGTCGACACATACAATGAACCGCTAGTTCTATTCCCGAGGTACGAGGAGTTGGAGAATGAGTAGTTCATAGAGTCATGTTTGGCCTTCCAGGAATAATGAAATCGGGGCAGAAGAAGGGCGTCGAGAATGGCGGATAGCAACTTTGATGAATCAACCCCTTCCTCAGTATCTCCACCAGCCTCCATTTCAACTATCCTGGTTAGAACAAATTCGAATACCGTCAAGGTTCTCCTCCCCTCTCCATCTACTTCGGCCCCATTGGTCGATTCAATTTCTACTGACGTCCTGAGGAACACTCCGTGCGCGCGTTCAATGTATCTCTGGGACTCATCATCTGTCGATGGGTTAATGGGCGCAATACTGCTAAGCAGGCTTACTGACACCAAAGATGAAACGGCGAGGAATATGAGGGCGTCAAAAATCGCAATTTGTCCCT
>JBGOWR010000013.1:0-10285 GCA_041478695.1 Thermoplasmata archaeon
CTGTATAGCTCGTCCCTGCTCAGTCTGATCCTTGCCACGCCCTGCTCCATCGCCTTCAAGCCCACGGCAAGCGCCTCCCTTGGGAACACCTCCCACTCGTCCATCGATGGGACGATGCAATCTTCCCTCAGGCCCTTATCCTCGGCGGTCTTTGCCAGTTCGTACGCGGCTGCGATGCACATCTCGTCCGTGATCGTCCTGGCCCGGACGTCCAGAGCTCCTCTGAAGATTCCTGGGAAACCGAGCGAGTTGTTTATCTGGTTCGGGAAGTCGGACCTCCCAGTGGCGATGATCTTCGCGCCAGCATCCTTCGCGTCCCAAGGCCAAATCTCTGGAATGGGGTTTGCTGTCGCGAACACGATCGAATCGTCGGCCATGCCCTTCACCATGTCCTTTGTTATGATATTGGGACCAGGCATGGAAGCGCCGATGACTATGTCAGCGCCCTTCATCGCCTCTTTTATGCCTCCGGTCTTACCTTCGCGATTCGACTTGAGCGCCATCGCCCATTTCTCCGGGTATTTCTCCTTCAGATCGGTCCTGCCGGAGTGTAGAATCCCCTTGCTGTCGACCATTACGATGTTCCTGATGTCGATGCCAGTAGCGACAAGGACCCTCGCAATGGCTATGTTGGCGGCACCGGCACCTATCATGGCGAGCGAAGCCTGATCCATCTTCTTGCCCACAAGTTTGAGAGCATTGATGGCGCCGGCAGTGACTATCGTAGCCGTCCCTTGCTGGTCATCGTGCCAGACCGGTATTTCGACCTCATTTCGGAGCCTATCAAGAATCGTGAAACACTTGGGATGCGATATGTCCTCAAGATTGATTCCGCCAAAGGCGGGGGTGAGCCACTTGACCGCCTGGATAATTTCGTCCGGGTCCTTTGTGTTCAGACATATCGGGACAGCATCTACCCCACCGAGATACTTGAAAAGAAGCGCCTTCCCTTCCATAACAGGAAGTCCTGCCTCGGGACCTATGTCGCCCAGACCCAACACTCTTGTGCCATCGGTCACGATAGCGATCATGTTCCCCTTATTGGTGTGGCTGTATACTTTTTCGGGGTTCTTCTGAATGTCGCGGCACGGCTCGGCGACCCCCGGCGTATACCATATCGCGAAATCTCTGAAATCCCTTACCGGACACTTCGGAATGACCTCGATCTTTCCACTATAGAACGGGTGATACTTCATCGCCAACCGCGCAGGTTCGTAAGCTTTCTTCAGTCGCTCTTCGTTAGCCTTCTCCGTTTCTTTCATCTTGTATCATCCTCACATAACGAACCGATATGGACGCCATACCAAATGCTTTTGGACCATGGTATGCTACTTTTTAGCATACATGCCGCATCCATTATTAATAATTGACGAACATCATTGTCTGACCCAAATCCCCAAAAAGAGTGGCCGCCATGACCCGTGTCCTTATCATCGACTGCTATATTGACGAGCCAGCATCTTTGGGAGTGCCACCTTTCATCTCTCCTCATGTGAGGGCGGTCGCTGGCGCCGCGATCGATGCTGGAGCCGAAATCCTCTACGTGACCATTGACGCCGTGAGAAGGCGTGATAAGCTGCCGATCGCGGACCTCAGCGTTGTAATGGCCGGAGCCGGTGTGCCCGGCCGGTACCTGAGAACGCTACCGGCGTCGTTCAGAGAGGTCAGAGCAGTTTCTGAGATCCTGCCGGGGTTCAGGATGCTCGGCGGACCCGCGTCGATCGACCCCGAATACGATCTCCTTCGCTCGTTCGATGCTCTCGCGAAGGTGGACGCTGCCGCCAGTGTATTCGATGCGGTCGTGTCGGGAGAATCATCGACTAGATGGCGTAGCTTGGATGAATGGAACCGATGGATGATTCTTGGCGCGCAGATCGTGCTCTCGCATCCAGACTTCCCGCAACCTCTAATCGCTGAGGTGGAGACCTACAGAGGCTGCCTGAGATATCGTACCGGGGGATGTTCCTTCTGCATAGAACCTCTCAAAGGGGCACCAGTCTTCCGCGAACCTTCGGATATTATCAAAGAGGCCAAGGTCCTAAGTGAACTAGGGGTCAGGAATCTCCGGTTGGGTGCTCAAACCTGCTTTGTCTCCTACAAGGCTCGCGGATTGGGGGATGATGTCATCCCAAATCCGGAGGCGATCGAGAGACTCCTATCTGGCATTTCCAGACTGGACCTAGATGTTCTTCACCTGGACAACGCTGACCCTTCTGTCATTTCAAGGAACCCTGAAGAATCGAGGACCATCGTTGAGAGTATCGTCGAGCACTGCACGAGCGGGAACGTCCTTGCCCTTGGCATGGAGAGCGCGGACCCAAAGGTAATCGAGGCCAACAATCTCAACTCGACCCCAGATCAAGTGCTCGACGCGGTGAGGATCATCAACGAGGCAGGAGGGGACAGAGGAGAGAACGGGTTGCCCCGGCTCCTTCCTGGGTTGAACTTCCTGGTCGGGCTTGACGGTGAGAGCGACAGAACCCTCGAACTTAACCTATCGTTCTTGAAGAAGGTGTTCGAAGAGAGACTACTTCTCCGAAGGATAAACATCCGCCAGGTCATCCCGATCAGAAGGAATTTCAGACCCGGGGTCTCTCACTCGAAATTCCTCAGATTCAAGGAACAGGTGAGGGACGGTATAGACAACCCGATTCTTCAGAGACTGGTCCCCAAAGGGACACTTCTAAGAGACATCTATACTGAACTGAGAGAGGGCAACAGGACTTTCGGACGGCAGATCGGTACGTATCCGATTCTTGTCGGATTCGAGTATCCGATTGAGGTTGGGAGATTCATCGACGGGAAGGTCGTGGGATGGGGTCGGAGAAGCGTGACCGCTGTGGAGTACCCGCTCCAGGTGAACACCTGCACCCTCGCTGCCCTCCGGTCCCTGCCATCCATAGGAAAGAAACGCGCGGCGAGGATAGCGCGAATGAGGCCCATCAGAAATTTGATCGATATGGCCGCTGCGATCGAAGATGATCAAACGCTTTCCCTGATCGCTCCCTATTTCGACCTGGAATGAAACGATCGGGTTAGAGAAATCAACAGAATAAATATCAAGAAAGACCTTAGCTCGAACGATGGACTCGTTGAACTGTGCCCGATTTCCGTTCATCAAAGGCGCATCGGAATATGTAGGGTCGAAGGGGGTGGACCTACAAGAGCTCCTGACGTCGGAAGCATATGCCCCAGCGAGGTTAAGAGGCAAACAGAGGATCCTGGACGCCCTAAACGAGGGGGAGATATCGAACCGTGCGACGTCCGGCGAGCAGGAGCGGTTCGTGGAGGTATTGAGCTACCCGGCCGCGAGGATACTCGTTTCGTGCGTAGGGGAGGGGTTCCTGACCAGGAGATACGCGCTTGCTGAGGCGGTCACGATGAACAGGAGGCTGCAGCAGGAGAGTCCAGAGTTCGTCGTCTCAGTGGCCGACGAACTAGACGTTCAAGCAGCGATATTTGATGGGACGATCAGAACGCATTTCACGACCTTCCTCAAGTTCACGTCTAGGATCAGGAGCATAGAGTGGAAACTTGTGAACACCGAAGTGGAAGAAGGACAGGTCTTCTTGTCAAAACATAGGTTCTCAAGAGTGCTCCAGCAGGCTCTTCAGGAGAGGATCGAGAAAGAGTTGCCGCTTCCCGTTACAGACGATATCCTAAGAGTCTTGCGAGCGGATATCGTCGAGATAAAGAACCTTGTCGATATGAGAAAGGAACACTTCAAGGTCCAAGATCTTGGAAAGATCACCATCGTCAAGTTCCCCCCCTGCATGAGAAGATTGGTCGGGATCGCGCAGGCCGGTGAGAACATGCCTCATACCGGAAGGTTTGCCCTTACTGCGTTCCTTCACACAATCGGCCTATCACAAGAAGACATCCTCAGCCTCTTCTCTTCATCCCCCGATTTCGATCCATCGAAAACGAGATACCAGATCGAGCACATCACGGGGGAGATCTCCGGGACCGAGTATACGCCTCCGGAATGTTCGACGATGAAGAGCTATGGCATATGTTTCGAACCGGACACTCTGTGCAACAGCGGCAAGATGCGGCATCCGCTGTCGTACTACAGAATCAAGAGCGCCAAGAGAAAGAGGCCGCAGGCACGGGTTAAACAAGCCCCGCAAGAGGAAAAAAGTAGCATTGAGAAATAATGTGATGGTTCTGGCGAATCTTCGGATCACTTTATCTTCTTCCAGACCTCGAATACGCGCTGGACGGCGGTGATGTTGCCAGCTATTCCGAACCATAGCATCATTATTTCGAACATTGACAAGCTGAACGCCCCAAAGTCGATCCACCCGTCGCCGAAGAACATGAAGATCCATTGGATCAGGGGCACGATGAACAAAAGCACGATCCGATCGGCCCTGCCGAGGATACCCCGGTACAGCCGACCCGCCCCGACGGCCTGGGCCTGAGTGCCCATATAGCTCGTCAACAGCACACCGACCAGTGCGAGGATCCCTATATACGGATTGCACCACGCGCTGAACGCCACTGCCCCGATCATAAGGACGTCTGCGTACCTGTCCAGGACATGATCAAGGAAGTCGCCTCTCCTTGAAGTCTTTCCGGCAAGGCGTGCGACCCTGCCGTCGAGAGCGTCGAAGAATCCACTGGAGATAACCAAGAATGATGAAAGTGGGAGCAGTATCTCCCAGGACTGGTGACTGAAATAGATCGCAACTCCCGAGAGTGCCGCCAGGAACAAGGCAGCGAAAGACAGCGTGTTCGGATCTATCTTGATGAGTCTCCTCGCGGCCGGATCTAGAAATGAGGCAGCATCATCTCTCATCGAATCTAGAACCAGTTCAAGACCTCCCCGCTCCAGTCGATATTGCCATACGCATACTTTTCCCTTTTCCCTGCTAATATATCATCTACCGCCATCGCCACCTCTTCGGGTGTTCTGCCCGTTGTGTCGATCTCGTACACTTCCCGAGACAGTTCAAGAGCTTCGATCAGGATCACGTCGCAAGCTTCCGCCTCCAAGTTCTCCTGCAACTTTTTGTCGCTCCAAGTGCGATCCTTGAGTCTCTCGCGCAACGCTGAGGGGCTGCATCTTAGGATGATGACAAGGTCTGAGGTAAGGAAATGGGATAAATGACCGATGAGGAAGATCGTTCCTGAGGGCATCCCCTTCCTGAGCTCGATATCGAGCTCGGCCGTGTCGACCTCGACGCTTCCTCTTTCGACATCGTGGCCAGTGGTCAATCCCCTGTCTCTGGCGAAATCCCCTACGTCGATTACAAAGGAGCCTTTCCCCCGGAGAATGCTGGCTAAAGTGCTCTTGCCAGTCCCAGGGGTCCCGCTTATGGCAACGATCACGTCCGGAAATAGTCCGAATGTTATCTTAAGACTGCCGAAATGGAGGGGAGAAATTAGAAAGACAGGGGCCGGAAATTGACCCCTGAGGAACACTTGTCCCCGTTGGCCTTCTCCTCCTCACCAGGCATGAGACCAATCGGAACGACTGCTTTCTAGAATATAAAAAGGGTCTTTGAGCATGCTACAATAGGTTTTAAATATGATGACCTTCGAGAGATCGGGAAACAACGGTGCTGGAGATACCAAGGATTCAATAAGATAGGTCCAAAAGACATCACACTTGTTTTCGGCATCTGTCGGTAAGATCGCCATAGAATGCTAGTTTGATCATCGTGAGATCGCTGTCGAGTCTTAGCTTCCTTCTCAGCGTCGATGGGCAGTCATACTCGAAATCAAAATCGTACATTACGTCCATAAGGACCAGGAATTCCGCTGGCGCGAGCCCGAAGCATGCCTCCTTGCCCAAGAGAGAGTCGCGGACCGATTCGATCTCGATCCTTCCCTTACCGACCTCGGACAAAGCAGCGACCATACGACGCACCATGTTCCAGAGATATTCCCTGGCGAGGAAATCAATGACCACAAGGTCCCCGACCCGGAAAACCTTGATGTCATCGATGCTTCTGACCGTTCCTCCCAACCCTTCTCTACAGAAATGCTTGAAGTCATGCTTGCCCTCGAACTCCTTCGCGCATTTCGTCATCTTCTCCAGGTCCAGATCAAGGTCCTGTAGGAAATAGCGATACCATCTCTGACGCGCCCTCCTTGGAGAAAAATCGGACGGGACCTCAGCAATGCCATAGAAGTAGACGTCCTCGGATACTGCGTTCAAGGCACGGAGGATCTGGCCCTTGGAGAACTCGGTGTCAAAGGCAGCGACGTTACCCAGAGCGCTCACCCCCGTGTCCGTTCGGCTCGCCCCCCCGAACCTCGATGTCTTTGCGGAGTCGATCGCGCCGATCGCTTTCAACGCTCTCAAGATCTCTCCTTCGACGGTTCTGACATCCGGCTGACGCTGGAACCCGAAGAAGTCCTTGCCGTCGTAAGCAAGCTTTATTGCTAGTCTCCAGACCACGACAGCATTAAGTAGAAAACGCCTATTAAGACTTCCGAGAAATTCCATGCCACGTTTCAGAATAGTGCTGTTGAATCCGAAGAATGACGGGAACATCGGAGCGGTCGCCCGAGTGATGAGAAACTTCGATTTCGACGAGCTGTTCCTAGTCGAACCGTGCGAGATCACCGAGGAGGCGTTCAAGCGGGCAAAGCACGGCGGAGATGTCCTGAGGAACGCTAAGACGACTGGGGACTTCGATGCGGCGTTGGAATCGTGCTCTCTCGTCGTCGGTACGTCTGGAATCATCACGGACGGTGAGAAGCACTTCATTAGGATCCCTTTGACGCCGAGGGAGTTCGCCGAGAAGACGAAGGGGAACGATGGTCTGATCGCCCTGGTGTTCGGAAGGGAGGACCTCGGACTGTCACAGGACGAACTGGCCAAATGCGACGCATTGCTGCATATTCCGGCGAGCAAGGACTATCCGGTGCTGAACCTGTCGCACGCGGTCGCGGTGGTCCTATACGAACTCTGTCTGATCGAGGCAAGAACCTTCTCGCCATCAGAGGCGACGGACGTTGAGAAGGAGAAGCTCTTCGAGTTCTTCTCCGACCTTCTTGAGGCCATCGAGTATCCAGAGTTCCGGAGAGAGAAGACGAACATCATGTTCCGTCGGTTGATGGGAAGAGCCGTTCCGACAAAGTGGGAGTTCTACACGATAATGGGCGTCATCGGGGACGCGGTCAAGAATATCGAACGCTCGAAGACTTAGAAGGACCAGTAGTTTTTGGATCCGGGTCCTCGATATGATCACCTAGTGAAGTTCAATGCCACTTCTTCGATCTCGTCCGGGACATCTTCCAATAGCTCGTCCGCAACGTCTATCCCTTTGATCTCATCGTTGGCAGTGCCAATTCCCGTGAGCACGGCCATGACGCGGATAAGACCTTCGCATCCGTCATCAATCCTTGCACCGAATATCACGTTCGCGTCGGGGTCCAGCTACTCGGTCATGCCTTCGACGACCTTCGTTGCCTTCTTGAGCGTCATGTTCCTTCCACCGGTAATGTGGATCAGGGCCCCGGTGGCGCCTTTAAAGTCGACATCGAGCAGCGGATTGTCGAGAGTATCCCGCACAACGCTCTCAGGATCGGAGTTCTCCCCGTACAGCACAGTGGAGATCCCTCCGTGACTCATCACGGTCTTCAGGTCGGCGAAATCAAGATTGATCAGGGAAGGCTCAGTTATCGCCTCGATCAATCCCTTGACGACTTCGGAAATAAGTTGGTCCATCACTCCGAAAGCCTGTTCTATTGGGAGATTCGGGACCATGTCCAGCAAGCGATCGTTGTCGAGGAGCAGAAGCGTGTCCGAGACCGACTCCAACCTCCTGATGCCTCTCGTTGCGTTCTCTTTTCTCGCTTTCTCGAATCCGAATGGCGTTGTGGCGATCGAGATTACCACCGAACCGTACCGTTTCGCGATCTCGGCGATCACTGGTGCTGCACCAGTGCCAGTCCCCCCGCCCATACCGACCAGAATGAAGGTCAGGTCCGCGCCTTGGATTATCTCGTTCAGGGGCTTCCAGGCGTTCTCCGCGCAGGCCTTGCCCATCTCCGGGTCGCCTCCTGCTCCGAAACCTCTTGTCAATCCGGCCCCGATAAGCAATCTTCTGGATGCTTTGATGTTTGTAAGATGTCGTCTGTCGGTGTTTATCGCTACGGTCACGGCTCCGGTCAGGCCGATACTGTTCAGTCGGTTCACGCTGTTACAGCCGCCTCCACCACAGCCTATCACAAGTATCTTAAGCTGCTGGATCTCCTCATCGAGACATTCATCCTCGACGTATTCCCATCCCAACTTAGCACCCCGGCCAATCCCAACCGGATTGGGTCATTGCATCTCGTTCATGGCTTTTGTGAGCCTCTTCCTGACGTATTCTCGTACCGCATTCCTGATCGCGTCGTCGATCGAGACAGAGTCGCCGTCCTTCACAAGCGCTTCCAGCTCGACGACATTACCCTTTGGAAGCTCGACCGTCACCCTTTGTATGTATTCGGGGGTGAAGTGCTTCTCGATGAAGCTATCTATTGCGGTCCGTATCGCATCCGATATCGTCGGGAAAGTCCCATCGTCCACTAGCGTCTGCAACGCTTTGACTCTCTCAGCAGGAATCCTTACTGTAATCCGCTCAGTATCGTTCATGGCGTAGACTCTTCTGGCCCATTCGTCCGACAATTTGGCCACTTTCGTCGGACAAATGTCATTATGTTGATGGGAGTATTTAAAGATTCGCGCTAGCTGGGTTCCTATCCTATTGATGAGATTGTCCTGTCAGCGAGGATTTGTCAAAGAATGGGCGAAGTGAGCTAGAAAGTGAACTTCATGCGCCATCTCACAATTATGACTGCAGCGAAAATTGCCACTCCTGAAAAAACAACCAGCGGACCAGGAAGAATGTTGAAGAGGTCCGACAGCAGTATTCCAGCCACTGAGGCTATTGCGCCGAAGGCCGCGCTCAGTTTCACATATCGAGATAGGTTGCCGCTTACTATCCTCGCGGCCGCCGCAGGTGTCACGACGAGGAAACCGACCAATAGCGTTCCGGTGATCATTATCCCTATCGCTACCGTGAGAGATACGAGAAGGAGGAACAAGAGATTCGTCCTCGCGACGTTGATCCCTTTAGATGCCGCGAGCTCTTCGGAGATCAAGCTCAATACAATCTTTCGGTAGATCGCCCTCGTCAGAACAATCACCACGATGGAAACGACGATGGCCGCCATCGCATCTATCAAGTCGACTTTGGTTATGTCGCCAAACAAGACCTCGAGCAGGTCCGTCTGCGGAACTAAGAGTATTCCTATTGCGAGCGCTAGTGTGAATACCGCACCTACGAGTGTCTCAAAAGATAGCTTCGTTACTCTTTGGAGTTGCCAGATAATGACCGCCGATATGAAAAGAAAAGCAAAAGCGCCGACGAACGGGTTGAAGTTCAAGAGAAGTCCTATTGCGATCCCCGGCAGAGCCACATGGGATAGTGCGTCGCCGACCAGAGCCATTTTCTCGAGCACCATGATTGAACCTATATAGCCAGCGGAGAGTCCCACCGCGACCCCGACCACCAAGCTATAGACCAATGGTTCCGCCATGCGCTTCACCGTATACCCTGCACACAGGCTCTCCGTAGATGAGCTTCTGTATGGCTGGGTTCGCAACCTCTTTGGATTCTCCGAAGAACACCATGCATTTGTTCAGAGCCAACACGTAATCGGAATACTCTCTGATGATGTGAAGATCGTGCGATATGAGAATGAGCGTGATATTCTCTTTTGCTGTCAGCCTTCTCAACATCCCATAGATGGCCTCTTCGCTGTCGGAGTCGACTCCGGTCGTCGGTTCATCGAAGAGCAGTACATTCGGCTTATCAGCTATGGCCCAAGCGATCAAGACTCTTCGCAGTTGCCCGCCAGAGAGTGTTCCAAGACTCTTGTTCAGGACGGCACCTGGGTTCAAACCCACAGAGGCGAGAACCTGGTCAATGTCTGGACCGTTCTTGAAGGAGAGGAATTCCTTCACTGAGATAGGTATGTCCCGAGCGGAAAGGGTCTGTGGCACATATCCGATCTTGACTTCTCCGATCCATTCAATGTGCCCCCCATATGGGATAAGGTTCAGCAGTGCCCTGAAAAGGGTCGTCTTGCCCGCCGCGTTGGGTCCAACTATCGCCAAGGTGATCCCTTTCTTGATAGCAAAACTCAGATTATCCACAATCTTCTGGTTCGCTATCTCAATGCTCAGCTTGGTCACCTTTAGAATATAATCGCCAGGGGCCTCCATAAGAACCGATTTTTCACACTAGGATACCCGCTTTATAAAGACTTTATGGAACAA
>JBGOWR010000110.1:0-3923 GCA_041478695.1 Thermoplasmata archaeon
ATTCCGTTTGTACCTCAGGAAAAGCAAAGGCGGAAAACGTATCGCAAGACTGATTGACTCTCCGAATCTTCCAGAAGCGGAGGCAGTGATCACTCTCTCTGAGATAGGAATCCGGGACTAAATGGAAGATGATTAATCCCCGATGAGCAATTGACCTACCACTTTCATGTCCGGTCGACCGTTTCTATTCGAACTCTCTGGTGAGCACCCTACTCTCCCGCGCTCTGAAGTCCTATCCTGCTTGAACGCTGAATGCACCTCCTTCACGGAGGTTGCGCATGGACCAGGATACGTGATCTGCAACATGCAGGAGAACGAGTTAGACAGGGTGGTCACGCGCCTAGCACTCACGCATCGAGCGGGACGATACCTCGGTTGTTGCACCTTGAACAGTCTAGACGAGTTCGCATCATCCCTCCAACCACCTCCTGGTTCCGTGGCGGTCAGGGTCAAGCAATATCAACGTATGTATCCAGAAATTGACAGTTCTAGGATCGCTGGAAAGGTCGGGACGATAATTAAGAAAAATGCGAAAATCGATCTTGAGTCACCAGAAGTCGAAATTCGGATATTGATGTCTGATGCGCTTCATTTCTTCGTCGGCGACAAATCAGTCGACAGGAGGCAATTCGATGGTAGGAAAGTGGCATTTAGACCTTTCTTCTCACCGATTTCCCTACATCCACGTTTTGCAAGGGCCTTGGTGAATCTGTCCAGAATAAGAAGGGGGCAGCAACTTCTCGATCCTTTCTGTGGTACCGGAGGAGTACTCATTGAAGCCGCTCTGATCGGTGCGAAGGTTCTTGGCTCGGATATATCGGAGGATATGGTTCTCGGATGCATGGAGAACATGTCTCACTTTGATGTCACTTGGGAGGAGATCAGAGTCGCTGACGTTGGAGAGATATCTGACACGTTCGGCATGGTCGACGCGATAGTGACTGACCCGCCCTATGGGAGGTCGGCGACGACAAAAAAGGAGCCGCCTGGCGACCTCTACGAGCGAGCGCTTGCTGCAATGGCAAGCGCGTTGAGACAGAATGGAAGCCTGGCCGTCGTCTTCCCCACACCGTGTCTCAAGGAAAGGCAAGATCTTGAGACAAGGGAGATGCATACACAGAGAGTCCACAGATCGCTCACGAGGAACTATTGCATCTTCACTAAGAGATCCGGACCCTGAAGGGAAGGACCGATTCGCGATCGTTAGAAGCGGCCTGGAGAACGATGTTGCTCGACATGGCCGTCGCGGGAACCGATATCTGCATGGTCACGTTGGTCGAATTCCGATAGGGCAGAACGAAATCGAGGGTGCTCGTCGCGTTTTCCGACGGCTGACCGCTCAGGCTCAGGTTTACGGCCCAGCCGGACGGTATCTGCAACACGTTGAGCTGCATGTGGTTATCAGTGTTGCCAGTGTTGCTTACAGTCATGTTGAAAATCGCGACCTCATTGGGAGCGACGGTCGTCGTGTTCGACCCAATGACATTGATCTCGTATGAGTGATCGGCTGGAATATTAACGACTGGAATCGGTGTAAAAGTGGCCACAAGTACCACGATTGCGATGACTCCCACGACCTTCCTCCTGAAGTCGATCTTGGATATGTCATTAAGCGGTGCAGGATGTTTCAGACCGAGAAACATGATAAAGAACCCAAAGATCAGCCAGCCAACATAGAATAGGGACATTATGAATAGACCAGCGATTGTCGCATAGCTGAGATATCTCGCCTTCTCACCGAGCAGCCCTCTGGCGATGTGTCCGCCATCCAGTTGTCCGGCTGGAAGCAGGTTTATCGCGGTCACCAACATCCCGACCCATGCCGCAAACGCCATTGGGTGAATGACAACCCCTGGAGGGATCGGAATGATGTAGGTCAGCAATTCGAATAGAGGTGCCATCATGAAACCCATTGCACCGGACTCACCGATGCTGCCTTGCTGAACGCCGCCTTGTGATGTTAGGAATAGACCGATCACTGCCACTGGAATCGTGACGAGGAGACCTCCCAGCGGTCCCGCAACTCCGATGTCGACCAATGCCTTCCGATCGGGCATTGGGTCTCGCATCGATATGAACGCCCCAAAGGTTCCGAGTGGCGGGATCGATGGGATGAAGAACGGAAGGGAAGCCTCTACGCCGTACCTCTTCGACATGAGGAAGTGGGAAAGCTCGTGCGCTCCTAGTATCGACATCAGGGGGATCGCAAAGAATAACGCCCCCCAAAGCAGATTATCAGCAGATAAGAGCTCGTAGTTGCGAGAGTATGACGCCCACCAATACGCCCCAGCCACGACCGTCGAGACGAATGTGGCTGCCAGGAGTAACCAATTGATCCAGATTCCTCTGCGTCGGATCTCTGGTTTTCGTGCAATTTGTATGATGTGTTCTCCAGATTTGTAGTCTATGAATGGTATGTAGGATTTCTCCCCGAGCTCCTTCCTGAGCTTCTCGAAATTGCTCTTCAGCGAAACTGGGTCAGGATTTACGTATATTGACAGAGAGTCGTGTGTTACCTTGATATCATATATTGGGAAGTATTTCCCAACCACGGACTTTATCGCCTCTATCTCCGCAGCCGTGTCGGCCTGGCCCATATGTCAGCCCCTATCAAGCACGTGCTATTAACCTTTTGCTCGAGGTAGGATGCGAGGCTGAGATCGAAGGAGGAACTAGCAGAAAAAGGTAATTATCCGTATGCAAATCTGACGCCGTGAATAAATTCGCTCGCCTGTTCCGACTAAGCAACTGCATCATGGGGGTCGTGGGGCTTATATTGGGTTCTCTGGTCGCTTCCGGAACATCAATCGTTGATTTTCCACTCCCGCTGTCCATCGCTTCCGTGATCGTCTTTTTGTTTGTCGCGGCAGGCAACTCGCTGAACGACTACATGGACAGGGAGATCGATAAGAGGGCGCATCCCATGCGACCGATCCCTGCTGGCCTTATCTCAGCAGACAGAGTGCTTGCGATTGCAGGGGCACTATTCGGTGCCTGCTTCGTCTTGTCTTTCTTTCTGAATCAGACCTCAATCCTCATCGTCGTTTCAGCCATTGCTGTCATGCTCCTGTATGAAGCGAGACTCAAGAGAGAAGGTTTAAGCGGGAACCTTTCGATTGCATGGCTTACGGCAGCACTGTTTCTTCTCGGAGGAGCGGTCGTCGTTGAGGTCGAAAGAACACTGATTTTCGCGATGATGGCATTTCTTGCGACCCTTGGTAGGGAGATAGTCAAGGACATCGAGGACATGGAGTCGGATTTCAATCGTCGAACACTGCCAATGCGATTGGGAAAGAGGAAATCAGGTATTGTAGGTAGCATATCCTTTGCGGCGGCGGTAGCACTGAGTCCAGTACCTTACTTCACAGGAGCCTTTGGTGTGGAGTACCTATTGATGGTGGTGCTCGCGGATACAATATTTATATACTGTTCGATTATTCATTTCCAGAATCCGAAGAGAGGGCAGAAGGTGGCAAAAATTGGCATGGTGGTGGCGCTTTTGGCGTTCCTAGTTGGTGGGTTGCTTTGAAGGTCAAAGAGTATTTGATTGGTAGAATGAGAGAAAGGATCATTCACATGACTCTGATAGATCCTGCCAAGCAGACGCCTGAAAAAGCAGGCGAGATGGCTGGGATCGCCGAGTCAGCAGGGACCGATGCCTTCATGGTCGGTGGATCTACCAATATCACTCAACAGAACCTGGATGAATCTGTCCTGGCAATCAAGGATGTCACAAGACTTCCAGTCATCTATTTTCCATCAGGGGCACATGCTATCTCAAGGTATAGCGATGCAATCTACTTCATGAGCATGTTGAACAGTCGTGACGTGAAGAATGTCATCGGAGAGCAGGTCGCGGGCGCCCCCATAGTCAAGAAGCTCGGCATTGAGCCGATATCGATGGGGTACGTCATAATAGAGCC